>JBAVPF010000438.1:0-1925 GCA_049692815.1 Acidimicrobiia bacterium | reverse complement strand
ACCCAGACCGGCCGCGACCGGGATCTGCTTGTCCAGGCGCAGGCTCAGCGGCGGCACGTCACCGACCTCGCGGGCGACGGCGAGGGCGCGGAGCACCAGGTTGTCCTCGATCCCCGAGTCGAGACTGTCTTCGCCCTCTTCGGCGCGGTTCGCCTCCAGGGTGTCGCACCAGTCCACCGTCTGCACCAGAGACTGCAACGGGTGATAGCCGTCCGAGAGCGGTGGTGAGACCAGCAGGCTGAGATTGACCTTTGCCGGTGCCTCGTAGGTGCTCATGACACGCCGGCCAACCTCAGCCAGTCCCCGGGGGATAGACCTTCCGCCCGAAGCGCCGGGTCGATGGCCGCCTCCTCCAGCACGTCCACGGGATTGGTGAGCACGGCCAGAAGAGACCGGCGCAGCATCTTGCGGCGTTGGCCGAAACCGGCGCGGGCCAGCTCGATGGCGCGTTCGGCGTCGGGAGGGGCAGGGTTGCGATCCAACACCACGACGGTCGACTCAACGCTCGGAGGAGGGAAGAACACCTGTCGAGGGACGTCGAACCCGAGGTGGGCGTCGGCGTGGATCCCGGCCACGACCGAGGGCAGGCCGTAGTCGGGCGAGCCGGGACGAGCCGTGAGACGGAGGGCCACCTCACGCTGCACCATCACCACGAAACGCACGATGGTCGGCGCAGACTGCAACGCCTCCAGGATGACAGGCGTCCCCACGTTGTACGGGAGATTGGAGACCATCACCCAACCGGTTCCCTCCAATGCCGACTCGAAGTCCACCTGCGTGACGTCGGCAAATCTCAGGTCGACGTCGAGACCGTCCGTGACCTCTTCCAGGACCGGGCGCAGACCCCCGTCGACCTCGTAACCCACAACGTGACAGCCGGCCTCGGCCAGGGCCCTGGTCAGTGTCCCGGTCCCGGCTCCGACCTCTACGACCTTCGATCCGGCGCCCACCCCGGCGAGGTTGACGATCTTCCGGGTGATGTTGGCATCGGCCAGGAAATGCTGGCCGAGACGATGTATCGGGGCCAGGCCGTGACGCTCGAGGAGACCGGCGATCTCGGATCGTGACTGGGCCGTCACCGGGCGAACACCCTGGCGGCGTTGGCAGAAGTCACCGCAGCGACCTCGTCCGCCGGCATCCCCCAAACCCGGGCGAGGGCGGCGCCGACCAATGCCACCCAGGCAGGCTCGTTCGGCTCGCCGCGATGTGGCGGAGGTGCAAGGTAGGGGGTGTCCGTCTCGACCAGCGCCCGTTCCGGGGGCACCAGCGCGGCGCCCAGCCTCACCGTCTCCCCGGTTTCGAAGGCGAGAGGCCCTGCAAACGAGAACATGACTCCCAGATCCAGAAAGCGTCTCGTCCACCGGGTGCCGCCGGTCCAGCAATGGAGCACCGTCTGCGGGCCGGCCCCGGTCTCGGCAACGATGCGATGGACATCGGCGAAGGCGTCGCGGCAATGGACGATGATGGGCTTGGACAGTTCGAGTGCAATCGCTATCTGATCACGGAACGCCTTCTCCTGGGCATCCCGCGGTGACAGGTCCCGGTAGAAGTCGAGCCCGGTCTCACCCAGAGCAGAGGCTTCTTTGGCCAGCTCCTCGATCATGGGCCGCTGCAGCTCCCATGAGTCTGCCTCGTGCGGATGGAGGCCGGCCGTCGCCAGGACCCTCTCCGGATGCTGTGCCGCGAGCGCCAGCGCCGCCCTGGAGCTGTCCGCGTCGACTCCCGGCGCAACCAGCCAGTCGACTTCCGTGGCGCGCTCCAGCAGCGCCGATGCCGGCCTGATGTCGAGCTGGAGATGGCAGTGAGTGTCGACCCATCCCATGGTTGACCACGGTACCGGGCATCATGCCCATCACACTCGGTAGGCTCGCCACGTGGACTCTGGGATCGCCCGCAAAATCGACGACCTGGGACGGATCGTCATC
>JBAVPF010000437.1:0-4372 GCA_049692815.1 Acidimicrobiia bacterium | reverse complement strand
GGTGGGGCGGGCGATGGCGCGAGCCCTGGGGCTCAACGAAGACCTGACCGAGGCAATCTGCCTGGCCCACGATGTGGGCCATTCTCCCTTCGGCCACACCGGAGAGGAGGCGATCACCCCCCTGATCGAGGGAGAATGGCTGCACTCGGCCCACGGCGTGCGAACCCTGGAGCTGCTCGAGCCGCTCAATCTCACCCATGAGGTCCTCGACGGCGTCTGCGCCCACTCGTGGCGGGTGGCCGACCCCCCGGAGACACCGGAAGGATGGCTCTGCCGCTACGCCGACAGAATCGCCTACCTCACACACGATGTGTCGGATGCTCTACGCGCCGGTGTGCTCGAATACCACGACCTGCCCGTGCGGGCTCTCACCACGTTCGGCGCCACTTCGAGGGAGTGGATCGGGTCGATGGTCGGAGCAGTCGTCGACGCGAGCCATCGTGACGGGATCGTGAAGATGGACGACGAGTACCTCGACGTGATGGGGGAGCTTCGTGACTTCATGTTCGAGCGCGTGTACCTGCGACCGGCCTCAGAGGCGGAGAAGGAGAAGGCGATCCTGGTCATCCAGGAGCTGGTCGGATACTTCCAGGCCCATCCCCAGGAGGTGCCCGACTCCTACACGGTCGCCGAGGCGGACCCGCTGACCCGCGCCGTCGACTACGTGGCGGGGATGACCGACCGCTTCGCCCTCAACACACACGACCGCCTGTTCCGGCCGACGCTCCTCGACTGATCCGGGCCGCGTCACCGGCCCTGCCGCCTGGTAGGTGAGCGCCAACCACTCCTAAGATCAGCCCCCGGTGCTCTCGATCCAGGATCTGCACAAGTCCTTCGGCGACGTCAACGCCCTCTCCGGGGCAAGTCTGGAGGTCGCCCGCGGCCAGATGATTGGCTTCCTGGGCCCCAACGGGGCCGGCAAGACGACGACCATGCGCACCATCTTCGGCCTGGTCCACCCCGACTCCGGCACCGTGACCTGGGACGGACGCGAGATCGCGCACGACGATCTGCTCCGCTTCGGCTACATGCCCGAGGAACGCGGGCTCTATCCGAAGATGCGGGCCGGCGACCAGCTGGCATATTTCGGACGTCTCCATGGCATGTCGAAACACGAAGCCCAGAGCTCGGCAACGACCTGGCTGAACCGGTTCGGGCTCGGCGATCGCGCCGGCGACCCGGTTGAGGCCCTGTCCCACGGCAATCAGCAGAGGGTCCAGCTAGCGGCCGCGCTCGTCCATGACCCGGAGCTGCTCGTCCTCGACGAGCCTTTCTCCGGCCTCGATCCCATAGCCGTGGAGACGATGTCGGGCATCCTCCAGGATCAGGCCGCCATGGGCAAGGCGGTGATTTTCAGCTCTCATCAACTCGATCTCGTGGAGGACCTGTGCAAGGACGTCGCCATCATCGACGCGGGTGAGGTGGTCGTCCGGGGGAACGTGGAACAGCTCAAGGACGAGGCCCCGATCCGTCACCTGGAGTTGGAGATCGACGGAGACGCCGCACCGCTGCTCCAGGCACTCGACGGAGTCCAGGAGGTCTCCACCGACGACCACCGCGTCTCGGCGATCATCAGTGCCGAGACCGACATTCGGGGATTCGTCGCCAAGGCACAGGAGGCGGGCAAGCTCCGTCACTTCAGCTACACCACGCCGACGTTGTCCGATCTATTCAGGGAGGCGGTCCGATGACCGGGCTCGGCGCGGTACGGCAGATCGCATTGCGCGAGATACGCGAGCGCCTCCGCTCCAGGGCATATCTCATCACCACCGCCCTGACGATCCTCATCGTCCTCGGGCTCGTCGTCCTGCCCACGGCCTTCGGAGGGGGAACCGAGAAGAGCACCGTTGGACTGGTGGGCTCGGGCAACCAGGCCATCGTCGATACCGCCGTCGCGCTGGGCAACGCCAACGACAACCCCGGGGACCCGCCCAGCGTCGAGATCGATACCACCACGTACGACTCCCGTGACGCCGGTGCCGCCGCGCTGGAGGCCGGTGACATAGACGCTCTCCTCGTCGACGCCACTGAAGTGGTCGTGCCCAGCACCGGAGGCTTCAACGGGTCTTCCCTCGCCGACAGGCTGCAGCGGGCGGCGAGCGCGGTGCAGATCCAGACCGTGGTGCAGGAACAGGGACAGCAGGCGGCCGACATAGTCAAGCTGCTGACGACCAACGCGCTCGAGGTGACGACCCTCACCCAGGGCAGTGAAGGGTCGGACCAGACCCGCACCATCATCGCCTACTTCGGGCTGATCCTCCTCTACATGGCCGTCCTCCTGTATGGCACGTGGATCCTGACCGGGGTCACGGAGGAGAAGTCGAATCGCGTGGTCGAGGTCCTGGTCTCGAGCGTCCGACCGTGGCAGATACTCGGTGGCAAGGTCCTGGGCATCGGCACGCTGGGCCTGACCCAGCTACTGGTGACGCTGGTGGCCGCGGTGGTGGCGATTCGCCTCACCGGGGCGGTCGACCTGCCCAACATCGAGGTGACCTCGGTGCTCAACCTCCTGCTGTGGTTCGTGATCGGCTTCCTCATGTTCGCCGTCCTGTTCGGCGCGGCCGGGTCGCTGGTGAGTCGCATGGAGGACGCACAGACCATCGCCATGCCGATGACGTTCACCGCGGTTGCCGGCTTCTTCATCTCCATCATGACGTTGGACAACCCTTCTGGCCCTCTGGCCATCTTCGGGACCTATTTCCCGTTGACGGCACCATTCGTCGTCCCCGTTCGCGCCGCCCTCCAGGCGCTGTCACCGCTGGAGTACATCCTCGCGGTCGTGATCGCCCTGACGGCCATCGCCGTACTCACCAGGGTCGCCGGCCGCATCTACCAGGGCGCACTGCTTCGCTTCGGCTCTCGTGTCGGCTGGCGTGAGGCATGGCGGTCGTCCCAACGCTGACGCCCGCCGGTTTAGTTAGACGGCGAACCTTCCCGTAGCCTGGGAGAATGGCTTTCGAGCACATCGAAATCGAACGGGACGGCCACGTCGGGCTCCTGTGGCTGAACCGCCCCGAGAAGCTGAACGCCATGTCCCAGGACATGTGGGTGGACATCCCCCAGGCCGTGGCCGAATTGGACGGGGACGACGGGGTCCGGGTCTTGGTCGTGGCCGGACGGGGCAAGACGTTCACCGTCGGGATCGACGTCTCCTATCTCGCGTCGCTCAGGCCGGATGGCTCCTCACCGGCGATGGTGAGCCGGGAGATATACGAGATGGTGATACGGCTACAGGGGACGATCAACTGTCTAGCCGAGACGGCCAAACCGGTCATCGCCGCCGTCCACGGCTATTGCCTCGGGGCCGGGGTCAACCTGATCTCCGCCTGTGACATCCGCCTCGCCGCCGACGACGCTCTCTTCTCCATCCGGGAGACGAAGATGGGGCTCGTGGCCGATGTCGGCGCCCTGCAGCGTCTTCCGGCGATCGTGGGAAACGGGGTGACCACGGAGATGGCCCTGACCGGAGCGGACTACCCGGCATCTTGGGCGTTGGAGAGGGGTCTGGTGACCAGGGTGTATGAGGATCACGAGTCGTTGATGACAGGCGCACTCGGCCTCGCCGCCGAGATAGCCGGGAACTCCCCCCTGGTCACACAGGGTGTGAAGCGGGTCATCCAGGCCAACGACGGGCGGACAGTGGAGCAGAGCCTCGACTTCATGGCCCACTGGAACTCGGCTTTTCTCCTCTCCAACGACTTCGGCGAGGCAACGACTGCCTTCATGGAGAGACGTGAACCCGATTACGACGGCACGTGAGGTTCCCGACGTGCTCGACATGACATGACCAGGCATGACGCAGTCGTGGTGGGGGCAGGGCCCAACGGGATCTCCGCGGCGATCGAGCTGGCGCGCTCGGGCCGCCAGACCCTCCTGGTCGAAGGGGCCGACGTCATAGGTGGCGGCACGAGAACGGAAGAGCTGACCCTCCCCGGGTTCCATCACGACGTGTGCTCGGCCATCCACCCCGCAGCCATCGCATCTCCCTTCTTCGCCCAGATCGGGCTCGAGGTCGACTGGGTGCAGCCTCCCATCCCCTTCACCCACCCCCTCGACGACGGGCGTGTCGCCGCCCTGCAACGGTCGGTGACGACCACCGCCGAAGCACTAGGAGAGGACGCCGGTCACTACCGCAAGCTGATGGGGCCCATCGTGGACGACATCGAGGAGATGGTCGAGGTCTCGCTCAACCCGGTGTCGCTCAACCCCAAGCACAAGACCGCCTTCGCCCGCCTGGCGACGATTGGCGGTTTGCCGGCAGCCCTCCTGGCCAAGCGGTTCCATACCGAAGAGGGCAAAGCACTCATCTCCGGGATGTCGGCTCATGCGATCCGGCCCTTCCACGCACCGGCCACGGCCGCCGTCGGGCTGA
>JBAVPF010000436.1:0-2574 GCA_049692815.1 Acidimicrobiia bacterium | reverse complement strand
GCATGAGACCGCGGAGCTCTTTGCCGACCTGCTCGATCTGGTGGGCCCGATTCGCCTCACGCTGCTCCAGCAGGAATGGCGCACCCTCCCGCGCCTGGGCCAACCACTCATTGGCGAACGCCCCGCTCTGGATCTCCTGGAGGACCTCCTTCATCGCCGCCCTGGTCTCGTCCGTCACTATGCGACGGCCCCTGGTGTAGTCGCCGTACTCGGCCGTGTCCGACACCGAGTAGCGCATCCACGACAAACCGCCTTCGTACAGCAGGTCCACGATCAGCTTCAGCTCATGGAGGGTCTCGAAGTAGGCGGACTCGGGTTGGTACCCGGCCTCCACGAGCGTCTCATAGGAGGCCTTGATCAACTCGGAGACACCGCCGCAGAGGATCACCTGCTCACCGAACAGGTCCGTCTCGGTCTCCTCCTTGAAAGTCGTTTCCAGTATTCCGGCCCGGCCCCCGCCAATGGCAGAGCCGTAAGAGAGGGCGAGCGCGAGGGCGTGGCCCGACGCATCCTGGTGGACGGCGACCAGACATGGTGTTCCCGAACCTTCGGCGTACGTTCTTCGCACCAGGTGACCGGGGCCCTTGGGGGCGATCATGGAGACGTCGACACCCTCCGGGGGCTCGATCTCACCGAAATGGATGTTGAAACCATGGGCGAACATGAGTGTGTCCCCCTCTTCGAGATAGGGTTCGACGTCCTCGGCATAGATGGTCCCCATCACCTGATCGGGGACCAGCATCATGATCACGTCTGCGTTGGCCGCCGCCTCGGCAACGGGGAGAACCGTGAGACCGGCGTCGGCGGCGTCCTGAGCGCTTCCCGACCCCTCCCGTAGCCCGACGACGACGTCTACTCCAGACTCGGCCAGGTTGCGGGCGTGGGCGTGGCCCTGGCTTCCGTAGCCGATGATCGCCACCTTGTGCTTCTTGATCAGCTCGGGGTCGCAATCACGGTCGTAGTAGATGGTCGCCATGGCCCGATTCTCGTCCGTTTTGGTGAACCCGGCCAAATGGAGCCGTAGGATCAGGACATGACCACCAAGATCAGATCGGCCGATGTGACCGAGGGCCCGGCGAAGGCGGGCGCCAGAGCCATGCTCCGCGCCGTCGGCCTCACCGACGAGGACTTTTCGAAGCCGCAGGTCGGCGTGGTATCGGCCGGCAACGAGGTGACACCGTGCAATCTGACCGGCCCCGATCTGTCGAAGCACGCCAAGGCCGGGGTCGCCGAGCACGGCGGAGTGGGCCTGATCTTCTCCACCATCGCCGTCTCCGACGGCATCTCGATGGGTCACGAGGGTATGAGGGCCTCGCTGGTCTCACGGGAGGTGATCGCCGACTCCGTGGAGCTCGTGATGCATGCCGAGCGATTCGACGCACTGGTCTCGATCGCCGGGTGCGACAAGTCGCTCCCCGGGATGATGATGGCCGCGGCGCGACTGGACCTGCCTTCGGTCTTCCTGTACGGAGGATCGAGTCTCCCTGGTCGGTATCGCGGCAAGGACATCTCCATCGTCGACGTCTTCGAGGGGATTGGTGCGGAGTCCGAGGGCCGTATCAGCGCCGAAGAACTGCTGGAGATCGAGAGGTCGGCATGTCCAGGCGCAGGATCGTGTGCGGGGATGTTCACCGCCAACACCATGGCTTCCGTTGGCGAGGCGATCGGGATCTCCCTCCCGGGCTCGGCGACGGTTCCCGCCATCGACCCCCGGCTGTCCGAGTACGCCAAACGATCGGGTGAAGTGGTCATGGACCTTCTCGAGGCGGGCATCACCGCCCGCCAGATCATGACCCGTCCCGCATTCGAGAACGCCATCACGACGGTCATGGCCCTCGGGGGATCCACCAACGCCGTGCTCCATCTGATGGCAATCGCCCACGAGGCGGGGGTCGACCTCGAGCTGGAGGATTTCGATCGCATCTCGCGCAAGACTCCGCACATCGGAGATCTCAAGCCGTTTGGGCGGTTCCACATGGTCGACGTAGATCGTGTGGGTGGCCTTCCCACCGTCTTGCGCGCTCTCTACGACGAGGGCCTCATCCACGGAGACGCTCTCACCGTCACGGGAAAGACGATTGCGGAGAATCTCGCCGACGTGGGGCACCCCACGGGATCGGACGTCATCCGCTCACTCGACGAGCCACTGGCGCCGGAGGGCGGGATTGCGATCCTTCGCGGGAACCTGGCGCCGGAGGGCGCGGTGGTGAAACTGGCCGGGATCGAGCTGGAGCGCAGAGAGGGCACGGCACGGGTGTTCGAAGGCGAGCAGGCAGCACTCGCCGCCCTTTTCTCGCATCAAATCCACCCCGGCGATGTGGTCGTGATCAGAACCGAGGGGCCGAAGGGAGGCCCAGGCATGCGGGAGATGCTCCAGATCACGGCGGCGATCAAAGGCGCCGGCCTGGGCAAGGACGTCCTGCTGATAACCGACGGACGCTTCTCCGGCGGCACCACCGGGCTGTGCATTGGGCACGTGGCCCCGGAGGCTGTTGACGGCGGTCCCATTGCTTTTGTCAATGATGGGGATCGGATTCGTGTGGACATTTCCGCTCGCAGCTTTGACCTATTGGT
>JBAVPF010000435.1:0-16329 GCA_049692815.1 Acidimicrobiia bacterium | reverse complement strand
GGCGAGGTGGGCGCGAGCCATCCAAATGTCGAGCATGCCCACGAAGGCAGCGCAGAAGGCGGCGACGAGAAAGAAGGGCGCCACCGAGATCACGTAGAGGGCACCGGTCACGAGAAACAGCGCCGTCCAGACGTAGCCGCGTCTGGCGAGCGGGTTTCCGTCGGCCAGGGCCCAGGGCAGACCTGCCGCCAGACCCGCTCCGGCCAGCCCCGCCATCGAGATGATCCCCTGCTGCCATGGGACTTCGGTGATGACAGTCAGCCAATGGCCGGGGGCGACGGCCACCAGCAAGCCGAGGGTGACGCCAATCGTCGTTGTCCTCGACCGGGTGGGTCTCGACGGCATGCCTGCCATGGACGAGATGGTATCCGCATGCCCTCTCGTCATGGCAGTGGTGCTCCCTCACGGTCGCCTCGTTCGTGGCTGACCAGCCCCGGATTGGGACATTTGCCTCTACGTCCGGGCGTGAGGAGCGAGGAATCATCGGGCGGGAGACCGTGGTCGGTCTCCGGTGAGGATGAGGGCAATGACAAGGATCAAAGAGGCGGCAACAGAGTTTCTGGCCAACAAGAGGATCGCGGTGACCGGTGTCTCCAGGACGCCAGAGAATCATGGGAGCAATGTCGTCTACAAGCGACTGAGAGAGCGCGGCTACGAGGTGTTTGCGGTCAACCCCAATGCCGACGAGGTGGAGGGCGACAAGAGCTATCACGATCTGGCCTCGATCCCGGGCGGGGTGGGCGCTGTCGTCATCGGGACGCGTCCCGATACAGCTGTTACGACCATGCAGGAGTGTGCCGAGCTCGGTGTCGACCAGGTTTGGATGCATAGGGCTTTCGGCCAGGGAAGTGTCTCCGACGAGGCGACCGCTTTGGGACGTGAGAAGGGCATCACCGTGATCGACGGTGGTTGTCCATGCATGTTCGATCCGACGGCCGACACCGGGCACAGGGTGATGAAGGCCATGCTGGCCCTCACCGGGAACGTCCCTCGGGAGGTCTGACACCGCTGACCCCGTCTCCCGAGGTAGTCAGCCCCGTATACGGGCTGACTACCGGAGGTTTCGAAGTGACGGCGGGCCCTGGCCCCGTGAGGATGGCTCGCCCGCATACCATTCTCGAATGGACAGGCCGCCGGCGCGCTGGTTGATGCGTCTCCAGTGGAGGGCGCATCGGCTCGTCTGGATGGTGTCGGGAGGGCGGCTCGGGCGCAGGGCGATAGGCATGCCGGTCCTCGAGTTGGTGACCACAGGGTGGAGGTCCGGGGAGCCGAGAAGCATCCTCATCACATACGTGGAGACGTCTTCCGGGCCGGCACTCGCCGGAACCAACGCCGGCGCTTCGGCCGATCCGGCCTGGGTCAAGAACCTACGGGCCCATCCCCGTGCACGGGTTCGCCAGGCAGGTCGCTGGCGAGAAGTGGATGCTCGGTTCGCTGAGGGTGTCGAATGGCAGGAGATCTGGGACCTGTTCCGTGTCCTCCCCGGATATTCCGACTACGAGCGCATCCTGACGCGCCCGATCCCCCTCGTCGTCCTCGACACCCCTTCCGCTTCCTAATGCACACAGCGCCGTATCTGGCGCTGAGGACGCACAGAATGCGGTTGGTAGGGTTCCGGCGGTTCCAGGCAGGGGCTGGCGGACAAGGAGACATCATGCGACGACGACTTACCGCCCTGATCACGGTGGCGCTGGTCCTGCTCATGGCCATGCCTGCCGCCTCGGCTGCTACCTGTGGACCGCTGTGGGGTGTGGCCCGCCTCCACGGGCACGGTGACGGCACCGCCTCCGGATACGCCTACGTCCTGTACGACGGTCACGGTCAGACCGTCGGCATCGAGAGCATGATCCCCGGTGCCGGCAAGACCCACCAGACCTGGTCCTTCGACGAGGGGGACGTGGAGGTCGTGGAGACGGTGCACGGCGGGAATCCACTCGTCGGGCCGTTCACGTCGATTCGCTCCACGGTCCAGGTGCAGGCCCCCCACAGCGGCAACTGGACTTACAACGGTGCCTTCAACACCGGCACGCTGATAGCGACGTTCATCGTGCGCGGCTATCTCTGCGTGACGTAGGCCGCCCCAGGTCGTCGATCTCGGCCGGCGCGAACAGCGGTGGTTCGCTCAGCCGATCGCGCCCCGGCCGGAGAGCAGAGCTCGTGCGATCACGATGCGCTGCACCTCGTTGGTGCCCTCACCGATCACCATGAGAGGCGAGTCGCGATAGAGCCGTTCGATGTCGAGCTCGGTGGAGTACCCGGCGCCGCCATGGATGCGCATCGCCTCGATCGAATTGCTCAGCGCCGTCTCGGATGCGAAGAGCTTCGCCATGCCCGCCTCGAGGTCCGTGCGCTGACCGAGGTCGGCCCGGCTGGCGGCCCAATAGGTGAGCAGTCTGGCAGCCTGGACGCCCGTGGCCATGTCGGCCAGCTTGAGCTGGATGGCCTGGAACCCCGAGATCGGCCGGCCAAAAGCCTCCCGCTGCCTCGAGTAGGCGAGGGACTGGTCGTACGCCTCCTGGGCGACGCCGACACCTCTCGCTGCGATGTTGATACGGCCCAGCTCCAGAGCTTCCAGCACCTGCTGCAACCCGTGCCCGGGCTCCCCACCCAGCAGCTCGCCCCTCGGCACCCTGACGTCGTCCAGGCTGATCTCGCAGGTCTCTGTCCCCTTGTAGCCAAGCTTTCCCATGTCACGCGAGACGACGAATCCGGCCGTGCCCTGCTCGATCAAAAGGACGCTCATGCCACGGTGGGGAGGGTTGGCGTCGGGGTCGGTCTTGACGAGCACCGGGAGTGGGTTGGCATGACGGGCGTTGGTGATCCAGATCTTCGCCCCGTTGACCACGTAGTCCTCGCCGTCGAGGCGGGCTCGGGTCTTGATGCCCTGGAGGTCGGTGCCGGCGTCGGGCTCGGTGAGGGCGATCCCGGTGCGGCGCTCACCGGTGGCCAGGCCCGGCAGGTATTTGGCCTTCTGCTCCGCCGTCCCGTGGCGGGCGATCATGAGGCAGGAAAGGGAGTGGCTGCCGAGTATCCCGGCGATGCCCATCCAGGCCCGGGAGATCTCCTCGAACACGATTGCGAGGGACACGAAGTCGATCTCCATGCCGCCGTACCCCGAAGGCACCGTCATCCCGAAAAGCCCCATCCGCCCCAAGGACTCGACGATCTCGGTCGGATAGCGCCCCGACTGCTCCCAATCCCTGGCGACGGGGCGGATCTCCGAGTCGACGAACTCTCTGATCGTGTCCCGGAACAGGATCTGCTCGTCGCTCAGATTGAAGTCCAATGTTGGCCCCGATCGGTCGGATTGGCCCTTCCTACACTACGACCATGCGATCGACGCTCGGGCTCTAGCCCAATGCAGGGCTGGCAGGGTCGGTTCTACGAGGATTTCCGACCGGGCGACGTGTACCAGCATGCCTTGGGGAGGACTATCAACGAGGCGGACAACACCTGGTTCACGTTGCTGACCCTCAACACCAATCAGATCCATTTCAACGCGGAGTACGCGGCGAAAACGGAATGGGGCAGGACGCTGGTCAACTCAGGGTTGACCGTTGCCATCGTCCTTGGCCAATCGGTGACCGACACCTCACACAATGCGATAGCCAACCTCGGCTGGGACGAGATCAGGCTCACCCACCCGGTCTTTGTCGGTGACACGCTTTATGCCGAGAGCAAGGTGGTGTCGAAGCGTGAGTCGAAGTCCCGCCCATATGCCGGGATCGTCACGGTGCACACTCGAGGTCTCAACCAACACGGTGATGTCTGCCTCTCCTACGCCCGCTCCTTCTTGGTCTACAAACGGGGCCAGGCACAGGCCATAGAGCACTTCCCCACGGCGGGGGAGCCATGGCCTGACTCCGAGTGACCGGCGACGGACCGGCGGGGGGCCGGACAAAAGGGCAGATCCTGGGAGCCGCGGTGTCCGGGCTGCTCATCGGACTGGCGGGTGGCGCAGCGCTTGGGGCGGGGCTTCCCGTCGACTCACTGTTGGCCGGTGCGCTCACAGGCGGTCTGGTCATGGCCCTCGTCTCGGGTTGGGCGGACGCCAATCGGATTTCTGCGCAGCCCCAGCCCCTCTGGGTCCGAGTCCTGGCTTCGGTTTGCGCAGCGGCGGCCATCGGCTGGCTGCTGGAGTCGCTTCTCCCCGATTGGCCCCTGGTCGTTGTTGGCGGGATCGTCGGTGTGGCTGCCGGCACTCTCGGTTTCAGGGTGGGAAAGCTGGCTCTGGGTCTCGCAATCGGACTCGTGGTCGGTGCCGGATTCGAGTACTTCACCGACGGTTACGGCTGGAGCGTGGTGGCTGCGGTGACCGTCCTGGCACACCGGTTCGCCGCCGGGGCCCTCTACCGGGGCAGAGAGCAAGTGAGATTCCTGGCCGAGAGCGCCGCCGACGAGGACGTGCCCTTCGTGGTGCCGCTGGTGGAGTGGCAGGGCTACGTCGGAATCGACTATCTGAAGCGGTACGCCTCGCGGATCGGGGCCACCTTCGCCCACAGCCCACCGGACATCGGCATCGTCGAGTCCTTCGACCTCTTCGCCGGCCCCGGCTTCGACCCCGACCTGGTCCACCCCCTCATCCGCGAGTTCTACGAGCACACGAGCCGTTTCTCCCTGACCATCGTGCCCAAGTGGAGGGCGTGGATGCGTTTGCCCTATCTCATCTACCGGGAGACCGTGGCCAAGCCGCTGGGCCAGGCCAACGCGCCCTTCCATGTCGAGGAGGTGCAGCGCGGTGTCGTCTCCTGGATCGACACGATCGACGTGGACGACGACGGCGTGCCCGACTTCAGGGCGTGGGTGCGCGCATACGAGGGCTCCAACGAGCCGCTCTACGTGGGCATCTACACGGTCGTCAGGGAAAGGGACACCGCATATGTGAGTGTCGGCTTCCCGCTACCCGCCGGCAGCTTCACCGCGACACTGCTCCCCACCCATGTTCGGGGCGACGGTTTGCTGCTGAGCAGCCGAAAAGGCGAGTTCCAGGGCCACTACCTGTCGGTCGTCGACCGGGACACCGAGGAGATCAGCGTGGCCAAGCTGGAGTCGTTGGACGAGGAGATCGAGGTCTACGTCGTCGACGGAGAGCTGTTCACCGACCACCGCTTCTTCCTCGGTGGCATCGAGTTCATGATGCTCCACTACGACATCACCAGGCACTGACGCCTGCCGCTCAGGATTCCCGCCGCCCGACCAGGTACCAGGTCTCCATAGGGCCCTTGCCCTTGATGTCGACGATGCCCCGCTTCTCGCAGTCGAAGAAGGGCGCCACCAGCTCCCGAGTTTCGGGTGTCATCTGTATCTGGCCGACGGTCCCGGTGCTCTCCATGCGACTGGCCAGGTTGACCGTGTCACCCCATAGGTCGTAGCTGAACTTCTGCCGGCCGATGATCCCCGCCATGACCGGGCCGGAGGCGATGCCGATTCGCATGCTCAGAATGTGGTCTGCGAAACGGTGTGACAGGACGTGATCACGCATGGCGATCGCGAGGTCGCAGATGGCCCGGGCATGATCCACACGCTCCACCGGGACTCCGGCTGCGACCATGTAGGCGTCTCCGATCGTCTTGATCTTCTCGAGTTCGCGCTCGGCGACCATGTCGTCGAATTCGGTGAACACTTCGTTGAGCAGGTTGATGACTCCCTCAGGAGCCAGCCGGGCTGCCATCGGGGTGAACCCGGCGACATCGGCGAACAGGATCGAAGCAGAGTCGTACCCGTCGGCGATCATGTCGTCGGATCGCTTGAGCCGCTCTGCGATCTGGTCGGGGAGGATGTTGAGGAGGAGTGTCTCCGTCTCCTGGTACAAGCGGGCCGACTGTCTCACGAAGTAGTAGAGCACCGCGTAGATGAAGGCCGTGATGATCAGAACGTTGAAGACGGCGAAATAGGAGCTATTGGGCAGCACATAGAGCGGGTCGACCTGCTGGGCGACGAGGAAGGCGCCAATCGTGCTGATGGCGAAGATCGCCAGCCAGAAATGGGCGCGGCGGTCGGCGAAGATGGCCACTGCGCCTATGACGACGAGCGTCCCCCAAGATGTGTTGCCTGCTGCCTCCAACACACCGCCGAGGATGATGATCATCGACACCGTGGTGGCAATGGTCCCGAAGGCCACGACGTGCATCACCGCCGGGTACGTCGTGGGCCGCAGCCACATCGATGCCAGGGCGATTACCCCGGTCACGATGGGGATGCAGACCGCGACAGCCGCCCAAGGGGCTTCGAACAGGTAGAGCTGGTACACCGAGATCGACGAGGTCGCCAGGGAGGCCCACATGGCCACGGTGAAGAGGCGCTTGGTCTTCACCAGATCGGCGCGGTCGCCAGGCAGGACGGCCAAGTCGGTCATCCGCTCCACCCAGGCGGGCCAGCGTATCGGTTGCTCTCGCGGTCGGGGCCCGGTGCTCGTGTCGCTCATGAACCCGGCACAACGTAGCCGTCACATCGGATCGGGGGCCTGGCCTCACTCGCCCCTGTACCACCAGGGTTTTGGTTCCAGCTCCAGATTCCAGTGGACGTGGCGGGCGGTCGTGATGCTCTCCAAGGCCTCGACACCGAGTTCACGAGCGTTGCCACTGGCGCGATTGCCACCGAACGGCGCGGCGAGGTTGTCCACCACCGGGTCATTGACCCAGACCGTCCCGACGTTCAGCTCCCGGTAGGCGCGCTCCACCAGGCGTGGCGTGTTGGTGTACAGACTCGCCCCCAACCCATACGGTGTGTCGGCGGCGAGGCTGAACGCCTCGTCCTCGGACGAGAACGCCATTATCGGCAGCACCGGCCCAAAGGTCTCTTCGCTCATGAGCCCCATCTCGTGATTCACATCGACGACCACCGTTGGCGTCATGAAGAATCCCGGTCTGTCCAGAGGAGCTCCGCCTGCGACCACCCTTGCACCGGCCGAAACGGCCGCCTCGATCTCCCCAAGGACCTTTCGTCGCCTTCCATCACTCCGCATCGGCCCGATCTGGGTCGCGTCGTCGAAGGGGTCTCCCACCCTGATCGACCCGGTTACGGCGACTACCTCCTCGACGAAGCGGTCGTAGATCGGCTCGGCCACGTAGACCCTCTCGGTAGACGTGCACACCTGTCCCGCATTGAGAAAAGAGGCCCAGGCCACTCCTTCGGCTGCCATATGCGGGTCGGCGTCTTCGAACACCATGGCCGGGTCCTTCCCGCCCAATTCGAGATGAGCCGGTTTCGTCAGCTCGGCGCAGAGAACACCCAGCCGACGACCGACCTCCGTCGACCCGGTGAAGGCGATCATGTCTATGCGGGGGTCGGTGACGAGGCCCTCCCCGACCGTCCGACCGCTGCCGAGCACGGTATTGACGACCCCTCGCGGCAGGGTCTCGGCGAAGACCTCGGAGAGGACAGCCAGGGACAGCGGCGTCTCCGAGGCCGGTTTGATGACCACCGTGTTGCCGGTGGCCAGGGCGGGGGCGACCTTGAACACCAGGAGGAGCAGCGGGTAGTTCCACGGGATCAAGCATCCGATCGCTCCATAAGGCGCCCGGAGGACCAGGGAGAGCTGCCCGGGATCGTTGGACGGAGCAACCCGCCCGCCCAATGCACGGGACAGCTCGGCGTACATGTGGAACACGTCGACGGCCATGTCGACGTAGAGATGGTTCCGGCTGAGGGGGCGGCCGGTCTCATGGGTCAGTGCCTTCGCGAGAAGCTCCTCCCGAGCCCGAATGCCATCCGCCACGGCCTGAAGGGCCCGGCTCCGCTCCGGCTGGCTGAGCGCGCCCCAAGATTCCCGTGCCCGCTGCGCCGCCTCTGCAGCATCCGACACCTGCTCCTGTGTGGACGCCCGGAGCGTCGAGTGGGTTTCGCCCGTAGCCGGGTCGATGACTCTGAATTCGGGGCCGGCGCCCGGCACGAGGTCACCGTTGATGAGGAGATGGTCTCGGGATGTCACAGCGGGATGCTACGTCGGCACGAGCACACTCGCCCTGGCCATGTAGAGCGGGTGCCGGGGCTCACCACGACCGGTGCGTTCCAGGCACATCGTGGTGACTCCGACATCGTGGAGCAGTCCTTGGACCTCCCGGGACCGTGGGATGCCGGTCGACGGGTTGTGGAGATGTCCGCCATTCCCCCACGCGGCGATCACGCAGTCGGACTCAACCGCCGTTCTTAGGAGGATGTCGTCGTTTCGCGGGCCCACCGGGCGCCGGGCTGTCCTGAGGTCACGGGGGTGTGGAGTCCGCAGTGCGAACAGATTGACGACCGACACCGAGCCATGTCTCCAGGCCCGTGAGAATCCGACGACTCTGGAGATGGTCGGGTCGTCGCTGGTTGCGTCGGCGGTGGAGGGGTTCAGCATGACCCAGCAGACGGAAGGCAGATTCTCGACCCAGCTTCTGGATAGGCGGTAGCGATAGCTCCCCGTCGGATCGAACAGGGCGTCTCCCTGGATGTGCGGTTGATCAGAGGATGTCGAGCAACTCACCGAGGGCCCTCGCCGATCTGATGCCGTAATCCGAGTAGCAGTTGTTCATCAGGGCATGGACCGAGTCGGCTTCTTCGGCGAGCGTGGCGATCCGGGGAACCCATTCGCCCAGTTCCTCCTTGGAGTAGTCGTAGCGGAACCGCTCCGCTGCGCTGATCCCCTTCTTCTCCCAGTTCTCGTCGTTGCGGCCATGAAAACGAACCTCGGCAACCGGCGCCGTGACCGCAACGACGGGCGGTACCGAGCTCTTGAAGCCCTGGGGCTCGTCGACGCAGACGTAGGCGATGGAGTGGCGCTCCAGGAAGTCGAGAGTGTCGGTCATGTGATCTTCGTCCAGCCACCGGCCGTTGCGGAATTCGACGGCCAGCTGGAAGTCCTCCAGTTGCTCTGCCACCCATCTCATGTATCCGAACGAGCCCCTGGTGGGGTGGACGTAGGGTGGGAATTGGAAGAGGACCACCCCCAGTTTCCCCGCCGAGTGCAGTGGCATGAGGGCATCACGGAAGGCGCGTGCAGCTTTCTCCTGGACGTCCCTCGACAGATCTCGCATGTAGATGTTGCGCTTCCCGGTCAAGTCGTCGGGCAGACTCTCCCGGAAGCCCTTCCACAACACTTTCGGAGGAGTGGGGTGCTGGGTGAGCAGGCGAAACGCCTTGACGTCGAATGTGAACCCGGGAGGTGTTCGCTCCACCCACAGACCGGCGACCTTCTCCGAGGGTGGCGCGTAGTAGGTCGAGTCAACCTCGACGATGGGGAATCGCTCGGCGTAGAAGCCGAGTCGCTCTTCGGCCGTCATGCCGACGTCCGGGTAGAACGCGTTCGTGCTCGTGAGGGTGGGGTCGGTCCACGAGCAGGTCCCGATCATCACATCGGCGGTCACGAAGACGAGCCTAGGTTTAGGGGGGCGACAGCATGGGCTCACAGGCCGGTGGAGATTTGGCCGGGGACAACACAGCTAGCCTCGCCCCGGATGAGTCTGCACGCGACCATCGCCGGAAGCCTGCCCAAACCGGGCTGGCTCGCCACCCCGGACAAGCTCTGGGCGGGATGGCTGCAGGACGGCGAGGGCTTGAGCGAGGCGAAGCGTGATGCCGTTCGGCTGGCCGTCGCCGACCAGGAGTCCGCCGGCTTGGACATCATCTCCGATGGGGAACAGACCAGACAGCATTTCGTGACCACGTTCATCGAGGGCCTCGAGGGCGTGGACGCTTTGAACCGGGCCACCGTTCGGATTCGACGGCGTTACGACGCCTCGGTTCCGCGTGTTGTCGGCGAGGTGTCGAGGAAACGCGGCGTTTTCGTCGAGGACATCCGCTATCTCCGCTCGCTCACCAGGCACAAGATAAAGGCGCAGTTGCCGGGGCCGATGACGATGGTGGACACGCTCCAGGACGATCACTACGGCGATCGGGAGACGCTGGCGATGGTCTTCGCCGGGATTCTCAACGAGGAGGCGAAGGAGATGGTGGCCGCCGGGGTCGACGTCATCCAGTTCGACGAGCCGGCCTTCAACGTCTTTCTCGACGAAGTCGGGACTTGGGGGATAGAGGCACTCGAGCAGGCGATCAGCGGCGTGGACGCGACCACTGCCGTGCACATCTGTTACGGCTACGGGGTCAAGGCCAACATCGACTGGAAACACGGGCTCGGTCCCGCGTGGCGTCAATACGAGGTCACCTTCCCCGTGTTGGCACAGTCCGGCATCGACCAGGTCTCGATGGAGATAGCCGGTTCCAACGTGCCTTTGGAGGTCCTCGACCTCCTGGGGGACAAGAGCGTCCAGGCCGGTGTCATCGACGTCGCCACCGAGACGGTCGAAACACCTGGCCAGGTTGCCGCTGTCGTAGAGGCCGTTGCCGAGCACATTCCCCTCGAGCGGGTCTTTCCCTCCACCAACTGCGGGATGGTGCCACTCTCACGTGATGTCGCGGTGGCCAAGATGAACGCCCTCGGAGAGGGCGCCAGAAGAATCGGCTGATCCACTTCGCCACCGCTCCGTGTGTGGTGCCCGCGATCGATCGTTCCTCCCCTGAGACCCGCCTGTCCCTGGCCGGGCTCGATCCGGAGCACCCGGGGATTGTCCATACGCGATAGAGCCCGTCGACACCAGGGACCAAAGTCCCTGTGAGTGCGGGGTGAGAAGCCGTAGACCTGGAATGTTCGGATCAAGGAGAAAGATGCATCGTCGACTCTCGACAGTCCTGGTGGTCATGGCATTGCTCATGGCCGCCTGTTCAAGCAATACCGCGACGACGACCACCACCACGGCCGAAGGCACCACCGCCGCCGGCGAAGGGACCACCGCTGCCCCGGCGGAGGGGACGGTCAAAGTCACGCTGGCCGACGTCAGCGCCACTTCGATGCTGCTGACACCATCGCCTACCAGCGCTCCTGCCGGTGATGTGACCTTCGAGGTCACCAACTCGGGCAACGTGGAGCATGAGTTCGTGGTCATCAAAACCGACCTCTCATTGGACAACCTCCCGTTCGACGAGTCTGCAGACGAGGTGATCGAGGATGGGGAGGGCATGACCCCGATCGATGAGATCGAGGGGATCCAGCCGGGTGAGACCAAGACCCTGACCGTGACTCTCGAGGCGGGCAACTACGTGCTGATCTGCAACCTCGAAGGCCATTTCCGGATGGGGATGAAGGCCACGTTCACGGTCAGCGGCTAGCCGCCGCTACGAGGGTGAGGAGCGTCGCGCCGGCAACCGCATGCCGGAGCGAAGCTCCTCGTCTCGCGTTCGAGTGTCGATCCGATCTCGAAGTGTCGACTTACCATGAACCCGTATAACGATGTTGGACAGTCGGCTGCTCTTCGTGGAAGCGCTCGGTGAGCACGATCTCAACGTGCTCTCCATGCTCCACGCCGACCCCGGCTCGCCCGACCAGCTACGCGCCGACCTGAGGGCGAACCCGGACGCCATAGAGACATATCTGGCCGATTCGCGCGTGTTCGATCTGCTCTTCGAGAGCAGCGCGTCTGACCAGATCAGGGTGCTTACCCCCGCCCTGGCCTTCGCCGTTCTCGTCCACAAGACGATTCGAGACCTGAGGTCGGCCAGTCACGTTCCGGAATGGGTCGGCGCCGGCGAGCGGTTGCCGGTATTCGACGTCGGAAGTCTCCTGGAGTTCATCGAAGACATCACCAGGCGTTTCATGGTGATCGAGTTGCTCGCCTCCTTCACCAGAGTCGCCAGTGGCTCGATGTGGGTCAAGACCACCCGGGGATACCGGAGACGGCGGTTCAGTGAGCTCGACCCGGCGAGTCTCGCCGAAGCAGTCGAGAGCCTCCCAGGCGACCGACAGGCAGCCGGATATCGCCGGCTCGGTGATGTCTCCCTGTTCTTGACCGGAGTCTTCCCTGATCACACTGCCCGTCACCCGATGGGGGTGATTGGCCAGGCGCGATTGGCCAGGGCAACGGGCATCGGAGCCGATTGGAGTGGAGGGGCCGAGTATCTCCGGTTCCTGGAGAGAGCGGGTCGACACTGGTACGAACGGGCGATCGACATGTCCGTGCCGGCCGTGGATGGTGGAAGACCGTTGCAGGACTTCGCCGCCAACTTCACGCAAGCGCGGCGGTTCCTCAACTATCTCGGCGATCGCTACCTGCACAGATTCGACACGGGATTGATGAACCCGATCGGGTGACTACTCGTCGGACGGCGGTTCGGTGGCCTGACTCAGGGGAGACGCGAGGACATGAGATGCGCCATCCCCAGCAGGCTGTCGGTGGCGACCAGCCCGCTGATCTGTGACACCGAGGCAGCCCAACCGTCCTGGAGGAACTTCACGCTGTCGTTGTCCATGAAGGCGTCCTCACCCAGCCCCTCCACGTCCTCACCGACCCGGGACGAGCTGCCCGGCTCTGCGAAGAACTCCTCACCTTCGTAGACCTGGACGAGGACCATGGCATTGCTTCCCTCGTACAGGCAGGTGACCGGGTCGGGATTGCCGTCGATGCCCTCCGCCGGGGCGGCGGTGACCGGAGCTCCGAGCCACTGTCCCGCCTCATCGACGGTGATCAGCGAGCATCGGTCGAGATCGGTGTCACCGATGCCAAGGGTGTTGTCATCGCTGCCGCCACACCCGGCAACAGATGCCAGCAGCAGCATTGCTCCGAACAGGGCCGTCGATCTTGTGCCCGTCACCGACCCAACCCTACGCGTTGCGAGGGAAGAGGGTTTCGGATGAGCGGCCCTTTCCACGTCCGCTCCTTATGGTTCCTCGAATGCTTGGCCATCGATCCGAGCCTGGGGACGGCCGTTCCATCGGGCTGATCGGCGCCATCTCGATCGGCATCGGCGGGATGGTGGGCGGTGGGATATTCGCGGTCCTCGGCGTGGCCGCCGAGTCCGCGGGCGGGGCCACCCCCCTGGCCTTCCTGTTCGCCGGAGGAATCGCCGGGCTCACCGCCTACTCGTATACGAAGCTCTCGGTCACTCACCAGAGCGCCGGCGGCACGGTGGCCTTCGTCGATTCGGTGTTCGGGGTCAGCGACATCACCGGGAGTCTCAACGTCGTGTTGTGGGCCGGCTACATAGCCACGACCGCTCTGTATGCGAAAGCATTCGGCAACTACGCGGCGTCGCTCCTCCCGGGCGGAGCCGACAGTGGGAACTTGCTGGTGCGTGCTCTGATCCTGGTCGGCGTGGCCCTGCCTTGGGTCATCAATCTGACCAACGCCGGGTTGATCGCCCGCTCAGAGGGTGTCGTTGTAGCCGTCAAGATGACGATCCTGCTCGTGGTGGTTGCCGCCGGGGTGCCCACCGTGTCCACGCAGCGCCTCGCCGTCTCCACGTGGCCATCACCGCTGGGCATCCTCGGGGCGGGAATGCTCATCTTCGTCGCGTACGAGGGGTTCGAGCTCATCGCCAACTCGTCGGCGGACATCGTGAGGCCGGAGCGCAACCTGCCTCGAGCCTTTGGGTTCTCTGTGGGAATCGTCGTGATCGTCTACCTGGCCATCTCGGCGGTCGTCGTGGGATCGATGTCGCCTGAAGAGATCCGCAAGGCTGCAGATTTCGCCCTTGCCCAGGCGGCATCGGCCTCTCTGGGAAGGTTTGGCTTCGTCTTGGTGGGGCTCTCGGCCGTGTTGGCGACATTCTCGGCGATCAACGCGACGCTGTTCGGCAGCGCCCGACTCAGCTACACGCTGGCATCGGAGGGGGAGTTGCCCGACCTTCTCGAGAAGTCGACGTTGAACGAGCCGATGGGACTGCACATAACCGCCCTTATGGGACTGGCGATAGCCGTCGCGCTGCCGCTGGACGCCATCTCGAGCCTCTCGTCGGCGATATTCCTGATCGTGTTCGCAGTGGTGAACCTGGCGGGGCTGAAGAGCGTGCGGTCGACGACGGGTCGTGTGATCTGCGCCGCGGGAGTGCTGGGCTGTATCGGGTCGCTCGTTGTACTGGTCGGCCGGTCGACGTCCGATCAGCCCTCTGCGGTGATCGCGCTGGTGGTGATGCTGGTGCTCGCGCTCGGCTCGGAGCATCTCCTCCTGAAACGGTGGCGCCTCGCGGGCTGAGCCGGCGCCCTCACTGGCCGCCGGCAAAGCGGGCGGCGGCCAGGGTGTCGACGAGTATTCGATGATGGTCGAACGCCAGCCGGCCCGGTTCGGCCAGGACGTCGTCCACTGGGAGCAAGAGGGCGGCTGCGGCATCTGAGCCGCCCCGTGGCTCGATATCGCCGGCGACGACGGCCCAGAAGACGACCGATACCACTCGCATCCGCGGGTCCCGCCCGGGGGCCCCGTACGCCCCCAATTGGCGAAGTTGTTCCGGTGGCACATCGAGACCCGTCTCTTCGGCTAGCTCACGCGCGGCTGCGTCTGTCAGGTCCTCGTCGATTTCGACGAAGCCGCCGGGAATCGCCAGCGCGCCCTTGAAGGGCTCGTTGCCACGCTCCACCAACACCACCTGAGAGAGGTCGTCGGTGAACAGGACGACGTCCGCAGTCACCGCGAACGGCAAGTGAGCGTCTGGGTCGTAACCCTCGGAGGCCATCGCCTCCCATGGTATTGGGCGTCGGATGCCGTCAGGCCGCGTCGGGCCCGTAGACCCGTACCGTCATCACGTTCTGGTCGATCACGAGTCGCCATGTGCTGTCGTCCACGGTCCATTCCGCTTCGTGCGCCGTGTCGGCGAAATCGCTGAGGACGCCACCGTGGAGCCCCTTCTCGTGATACGAGTCGATGCACTCCTGGGAATAGGGGGCAATCATGTAGCAGAGGTGGAGATACAGCTGGGGGGTGTCGGGAGCACTGAACGTCCCGGTGATGAGCAGTGCATAGACGGCCTCGTTGCCCGGGTCGTAGGCGCCGGCCAGACGGCCCCAGTCCCCGAAGCGATAGATGAACGTGTCGTATTCGCCGACCTCGTTGTGACGGGTCAGGCCCTTGTTGATCCTGGGGGACCCGTCGACGGTGTTCCACAGGTCGATCACCTGATCCATGTAGATGCCGAGTGATCCCGCTATCGGCGGATGGGGATCTTGAGGCGGGAGGGTGACGGTCACGGCTTGCTCAGGCTGCTCGGGTGCCGCGGATGGGAACAACAAGGCGGCGACCATGACCACTGCCGTGACTGCTGCTCCGACCCGTGTGACCTTCTCCCAGCCATCGACCAGGGTGGTGACCAGGACGAGGATCGTGAGAATGCTCACCCACCAGGAGATGAAGCCGAACAGGCTCACCGCCAGGAGCACCAGCGATGCGAGGAACACTAGGCGGAGGTAGTCGACTGTCAGACTCTCCCGAAACGACGGTGTCAGGTACGGAGGGTCTTCCTCGTCGTCCTCCAGGTCCGCCACCTTGTGCTCGAGCCCGCGTTCGGGACTCGAATCTCCATCACCCACCACATCCGGCGTGGGATCCATCTCTCCCATATCCACCTCTTCGGACGTTGACTCGAGCCCGGGATCATCGCCCGCGAATCCCTTTGCGAGGTCCCGGAATTCGTCATCGGTGATCCGGCCTTGGCTCTGCAGGCGGCGTAGGACAGTCAATTGATCGTTGTCGGGTGTCATGCCCGGCTCCTGGGCTGTTCCCTATCTCATCGGCCGATGAGCGCCGAATCCGTAGCCACACGCTCGACTCCAAAGTCATGGACGCCCGGCGCCCCTGGTGATGGCTAACTTCCCGAGGTCTGAAAGGAGCACGGATGAGGCGGTTGTCGACACTCTCACTGGTCCTCGCATTGCTGCTCGCCGCTTGTGGAGGAGGCGATGAGGGTGAAGGCAGCCAAGGCAATGGGGCCGGGCCGGACACGACGACTGCAGCGGAGGACTTCGACCCGAACGCTGTGGCCATCTATGTGGGCGAGGGCTTCGACGTGAGTCGTATCGAGCCCGGCGGTGGCAGCGAGCAGCTGGTGGATGGGCTGACCGACTGTTACGAGACCTGGTATCTGGATGGGTCGGTGTGGGTGTCGTGTACCGGAGGGGAGTTGCTTCGTCTGGACCCGGAATCCGGCGACATCCAGCTCGACATCGAGACCGGTGACTACGTGGAAGAGATCGCTGTGGGCGAGGGGGCCATCTGGGTGCTCAACGGATCGGTCGGGATCGCCACCGAGATCAAACGGGTCGATCCGTCCAGCGGCCAGATCATGAACACACTGATCCCCGACGAGGGAGCGTTCTTCGAGGACATCACGGCGGGTGAGGGGGCCGTTTGGGCTGTCGGGGGGTCGGTGGAAACCGTGTCGACGATCGTCAGGATCGATCCGGGGTCGGCGACGGTGTCCACCGTCATCGAAACCGGGATCATCCCGGCGCGGGTGGAAGCCGGATTGGGATCCGTGTGGGTCGTCGGCAGCGGCGTCCTCGGCGCCGACGGCAGCGGTGACACCGGCCTC
>JBAVPF010000434.1:0-2460 GCA_049692815.1 Acidimicrobiia bacterium | reverse complement strand
GGTGGGGGCGAAGCTATCCGAGCCGATGTCAATCCGTTGGAAAGACCGTCAGACGACCTGAACCCAGGCCATGACCTCGGGAAGACGCCGTTGCAGCAGCTTGGCGGACAGCCACACCGAGATCGAGTACAGGAGCACTCCCCAGAGAATGGCTGCCGTTGCCGCGAACCAGGGTGGGATCGCCTGCCCGAACTCGACGGTCAGTGCGACGATCGATGCCGGTATGACGAGGAGTATCCCGATGGTGAAGAAGGAGATCGTCTGACTGACGATGGCGAGACAGCCTTGCTCGGTGGACTGGGCGAAAACGTCGGTGCCCTCGCGGGGGAGGCGGAGGGGTGTGATCACCGAGACCATGTTGCCCACGGCGAGCTGGCACCCGATCGCCGAGACCGCGAGAGGGAGAACCAGCCAGGTCCATTCCCAGTGTCTCGTGAAAGCCGAGAGCAGCAGTGCCAGGAGCAGGGTCTCGATGGCGAGGGCCGTTGCCACGGCCAGGTTCTTCCCGATGATCAGCTGCCGCGGCCTGGCCGGCAGCACGAAGAGATAGCTGGCGGCATTGCGCTCCCAGCCGAAGAGATTCAGTGCGATGGGCAGCCCGACGAACAACACCAGGACCGGTGCCATCAGGGGCGCCCATTCCCGGCTCCGGATGTCGAACAGCCCGGTCGTCCCCATGATCGTGCCGGCCACGGCCAGCCCGACGAAGATGACGGTCCCGGTCCAGACGAGTCTCTGTCTCGGGTCGCGGACGTAGAAGCGAAGCTCTTTGCGGGCGAGGGTGGGGACGGTTCCCCAGAGACCTGCGGTGAACCCGCTGCGACGGGCACGCGGAGCCGGCTTGCTGCCCTCGGCCGGAGTCGTGAGCATCCAGTCGAGGAGCCTCCGCCAGGCCATGGCGAAGACCACCAGCCAGACAACCGCCGCGGCGAGGAAGCCGAGTGCCGCGACCGGGTCTCCGGAGGCCGCCTCGACGATCGATCGTTGTGCCGCCACGGGCGGGATGAGTAGTGCCCAGTCCATGATCGGGTTGGCCGTCACGGCCGCCTCCAGCCCGACACCGTTGACCATCTCCGAGATCGATCTGTAGACGTAGAACGATCCGGCGGCGATGCCGAGGATGAGGAACGTGGCCACGTCGCGTCCCCGCCGGGTGCGGAGGATGGCCGAGATCGAAGCCGAGAACAGCTGTGACCCGACCGCCAGCAGTGCCATGAAGACCAGCGAGGCCGGCAGAACGATCCACCAGCCGGCGTTGAGGACGGCGGCGTTGCTCCCCATCAGCATCAAGGGCACGAGCGTGGCCGGGGCCACGAAGCTGGCCGCGCTCAACCCCACGACCATCTGTGTTCGGCTGACCGGCAGTGTTGCCAGCTGCTGAGGGTCGAGGTTCTCGTCGAGGGGGAAGATGACCACGGGCAGGGTGATCCAGGCCGCGAAGAAGAGGAGCGCCCCCCAGCCGAGGAATTGGGCCTGCGCCCCGGCGTCCAGCATGTGGGAGGTGGCCAGGAATCTCGTTGAGAGGAACCAGCCTGCGCCACTGAGAAGGAGGGTGGCCACCGGGAAGCCGATCCTGCGTTGCCGGTCGTGGCGTATCCCGTTCCAGGTCAGCCTGGCCTTGAGGGCTACGAGGTCTCGTACCACGAGAGATGACCCACGTCGTCGCCACCCACGGCGGCGATGAAGGCGTCTTCCACGTTCTGCTTCCCGGTCAGGCGGCACAGGCCCTCAGGCGTCTCCTCGATGGTCAGCCGGCCGTCGACCATGATGCCGATCCGGGTGCACAGCTTCTCTACGAGATGCATCTCGTGTGAGGAGAAGACGACGGTGGTCCCGCCGGAAGCGGCCTGCTGGAGGAGGTTGCGGATCAGACGGGCGGACACGGCGTCGACGCCTTCGAACGGCTCGTCGAGGAAGAGGACGGGGGGACGGTGAATGATGGCGGCTCCCAGCGCGATCTTCTTGCGCATCCCGCGCGAGTAGTCGCCGATGACCTTCGATCCCGCACTGACCAGGTCGAGCATGTCCAGCAGCTCGTTGCGTCTCTTCAGCGCCTCGCCCCTGTCCAGGCCGTGCATGGCCGCGGTGAAGTCCAGCAGCTCGGCGCCGGTCAGCCTCTCGTAGAGATTGAACTCCTCGGGGAGGACCCCGATGCGAGCCTTGACCGCAAGTGGTGACTTCCACGTGTCGTGCTCGCCGATGCCTGCGGTGCCGGCGGTGGGCCGGAGCAACCCGACGATGCACTTGATCGTGGTGGTCTTGCCGGCTCCGTTCTGACCCAACAGCCCATAGAACTCACCGGGCTGGATACTCAGGTCGACCTGGTCGACAGCGACGGTCTTGTTGAACTTCCTGACGAGCCCCTTGGTCCAGACCGCGGGCGGGTTGATGGCGTGTTGAACAGCAGACTCTTCCGTGAGGGACTGGGTCACGTTTCGCAGTATCGGCTCGGAGTGTGGC
>JBAVPF010000433.1:0-1517 GCA_049692815.1 Acidimicrobiia bacterium | reverse complement strand
TCCCGATACCGGCGCCCAACAAACCGCCAAGCGCGGCGCCGCCTCCGGCGCCCTCGACGGCTGCCAGGATCCATGTGGCTGCCGAGCCCGCCACGAGAACGGGACCTACGCCTGGCACGATCAGGAGAGCCACCCCGGTGATCAGGCCGAACAGCCCTCCTACCCAGGCACCCCATCCCGCTCCTGAACCGGCGACGTCGCCCGTGGACACGAATCCGTGCACCGTGCTGGTGCTCTCGAGATTCTGGGTGATGACAGACATGTTCTCGGTGGGTATGCCGTCATCGGCGAGTCGTCGAAGTGCGGCATCCACCTCGTCCATCGACGAGTAGACGGCAATCACACCGTCGGTTGGCTGTTCAGGCATCGCGACCTCCTTTCTCATGAATATGTGTCGCGCAACAAGAGCATCCTCGGAACTCGATGAGAGGAGGATGAAACGGACACAATCAGCGCGACGCGGGGCCTCTCATTGTTTCATCACCTTGTCGGGGCCATCATGCAGTCAATGAGGTATGCGTCATGAGAGTGCTGGTCGCCGAAGACCAGCCGAAGATGGCATCACTACTGCGCCGCGGTCTTGAGGCGGACGGCTATGCGGTCGACTGTGCCGGCGATGGCGTCGACGCACTGTGGTACGGAACGGAGTGGGACTACGACGTGATCATTCTCGATGTGGGCCTGCCGAAGATGGGTGGGTTCGAGGTGTGCCGCAAGCTCCGCGAGCGCGAGCGTTGGGCTCCAGTGCTCATGCTCACCGTTCGAGACACTGTGACCGACCGTGTGGCCGGGCTCGATTCCGGTGCCGACGACTATCTGACGAAACCATTCGCGTTCGACGAATTGCTCGCCCGCCTTCGAGCTCTCGTCCGTCGTACACCCGCTCCACGCCCTCCACTTCTGGAATGGGAAGATCTCGTTCTAGATCCCGCGAGCAAGACGGTCAGTCGAGCCGGGACACCAATCGAGTTGAGCCCGAAGGAGTTCTCCCTATTGCACCTGCTGATGAGCCGCGCCGACGTAGTGCTCAGTCGCTCGGAGATACTGGATCACGTCTGGGACTTCGCCTACGACGGGACTTCGAACATCGTCGACGTCTACGTCAGATACCTCAGAAACAAGATAGATAGGCCTTTCTCACGTCACACGATCGAGACCGTTCGCGGCGAGGGATACCGATTGATTCGCGACTCTGCGGGCGGCTGATCGGTGTCCACCCTCCCTGGCACGTCACTCAAGGCTCGCTTCGGGATCCGGGCCTTCGTCGTCTCGCTGCTCGTTCTCGGGGTCGCCGTCGTGGGAACCGGGTTGCTGTGGCGGGCCACATTGATGGACGACTTGAAAGACTCATTGAGGGACCACACAACCAGCGTGGACAGCGAGATCGAGGTTCTGGCCGAGGACAACGAGTTCCCGCCGACGGGCCCGGACCCGGTCATCCTCACACAACCAGAGCACGGCGCTCAGGTGCTCTCGTCCGACGGAGTTCTGGTCGCTTCATCGTCCGAGCTCATTTC
>JBAVPF010000432.1:0-5042 GCA_049692815.1 Acidimicrobiia bacterium | reverse complement strand
ACTCGTACATGACCATGCTCCGGGGGGAGGACACCGTCACGGTGACCTACTTCGGGGACGGGGCGACCTCGGAGGTCGACTTCCACTCCGGCATGAACTTCGCCGGAGTCTGGAAGACGCCGACCGTGTTCATCTGCGCCAACAACGGCTATGCGATCTCGGTGCCCTATCGGAAGCAGACCGGGGCCGAGACCATCGCACAGAAAGCTGACGGTTACGGATTCGAGGGCCTTCGAGTCGACGGCATGGACCCGATAGCGGTGTATCTGGCGACGCGAATGGCGGTTAGACGCGCCCGCGAGGGCCGGGGCCCGACTCTCATCGAGGCGATGACCTATCGCTACGGGCCTCATGCGACGGCCGACGACCCCTCCCTCTACCGCTCCGACGAGGAAGTCGCCGCATGGAAGGAGAAGGATCCCATCGAGCGTCTCAGGCGTTTCCTGGAGAATCGCGGGGAGTGGGACGAGCGCGTCGGGGAGAAGGTGGCCATGGAGATCACCGAGGCCGTGGACGCCGCGGTGGCCTCGCTCGAGGCCGAGCCGCTACCCGGTCGGGACGACGCCATCCGAAACGGCTTCTCCAGGATCCCCGCCCACGTCGTGTCACAACTTCACGACATGCAGCGGTCACATGGGGAGACGGAAACGGAGTTCGACGAGAGCGAGATATGGCTGGTGGGCCGTGACGACTTGCCGTCCGGCCCGACCAGGTCCATGAACATGGCCGAGGCGATCAACTCCGCCCTCGACGAGGCGATGGCGGCCGATGACGGTGTCATCGTCCTCGGTGAGGACGTTGGCCTGACCGGCGGCGTCTTTCGGGTCACCGAAGGGCTGCAGGAGAAGTACGGGGCCGATCGCGTCATCGACACGCCGCTCAACGAGTCCGGGATCGTGGGCACCGCCGTGGGGATGGCTCTCGCCGGGGCGCGGCCGGTGGCCGAGATCCAGTTCGACGGTTTCGTCTATCCGGCCTTCGATCAGATCGTCAGTCATCTTGGGCGCTTCCGCTTTCGGTCTCGTGGTCACGCCGCCGTCCCCGTTGTGGTCCGTTTTCCCAACGGAGCCGGGATCGGCGCCCACGAGCATCACTGCGACTCACCCGAGGCCTACTTCGTCCACGCGCCGGGACTGGTCGTGGTCTGCCCCTCGACGCCCACCGACGCCAAGGGCCTGCTCGCCGCAGCCCTCCGGGGCACCGACCCCGTCATCTTCCTCGAGCCGAAGGTCCTCTATCGAGCGGGCAGGGAGGAGGTGCCCTCCGATCCCTACACCCTGCCCATAGGACGCGCCCGGGTGAGAGCGGAGGGAACTGACCTGACCCTGGTGACATATGGGGGAATGGTGCCGGTGGCGCTGAGGGCGGCGGCGGAATCGGACTACTCGGTGGAGGTGATCGACCTGAGGACGTTGTTCCCGTGGGACCGGGAGACGGTCCTCGAATCGGTCGCCCGGACGGGGCGGTTGCTGCTGGTCCAGGAGCCACAGGGGAGCGCAGGAGTCGCCGCCGAGGTTGCGGCAGTCGTCGCCGAGGAGGCCATCTACGACCTGGCCGGGCCCATCGTGAGGGTCACGGGCTTCGACGTTCCCTGGCCCCAATTCGCCATCGAGTCACACGCGCTGATCGATGTGCCCAGAATCGCCGACGGCATCGAGAAGGTGATGTCGGGTTGACCACGGGGAGGGCGGTGGCGATATTCGGGTCCGCCCAGACAGAGCCGGGATCGCCGGCGTGGATCGATGCCGAGAAGACCGGGGCCCGCTGCGCCGGAGCCGGCCTGACCGTTGTCACCGGTGGCTACGGAGGCACCATGGAGGCGGCGTCCAGGGGCGCTGCGATGGTGGGCGGGATCGTCATCGGCATCACCGTGCCCACCATCTTCACCACCCGCTCCGCGGCGAACCCCTATGTGACCCGCGAGCTCCACGCCTCGAGCCTGGTGGACAGGCTGGGGATGCTGATGGCCGAGTCGCACGGGGCGATCGCCCTGCCCGGCTCCATCGGCACTGCGACCGAGCTCGCCCTGGCCTGGAACATCAACCACGTCGCCCGTCGCAACGGAGGTGATCGCCTTCCCACGGTGGCGGTCGGCGCGGAATGGGGGGAGCTCGCCAAACTGCTCGTGGAGAGGGTCGGAGCCTTTCCCGGCGACATCGAAGTGGTCGCCGACGCCGACAGCGCCGTCGACTGGCTCCTCGCACAGCCCGAGATCCGATGAGTAGGCTCAGGATTTCCCTAACTTGTGTCCCGTGAGCCATCTGAGACCCGATGACAAGTCGAAAGCCACCCAGGCCGCCTGCAAGAAAGGCCGCCACGCCTACGGTGAGTCGCAGAGCATCGGAGCAGGCATCCAGAGACGGGTGTGCAGCACATGCGGTGAGGTGACCATCGACCTGACCGGAGCGGAGCCTCTGAGCGCCCCGGCACACAACATCGCCAGCACTCGCAGGACCCTGAGCAAGGATTCCTGAACCCTTCCCACGGGACCTAGTCTTTCCGCAGTGACTCGAGTCGTCAAAGCTGCCGGGGGAGTCGTCTTCCGGGAGTCGTCGAAGGGCAAGATGAAGGTTCTCGTCGCCCATCGACCGCGCTACGACGACTGGGCCCTCCCCAAGGGAAAAGCAGACAAGGGCGAGACCCCGGAGCAGACCGCGGTCAGGGAAGTGCTCGAGGAGACCGGCTACCACTGCCGCATCGTCGGCGCGATGGGAACGACGCGATATCGCATCAACAACGGTATCAAGGAAGTCACCTGGTATGCCATGCGGCCCCTTCCCGACAGCCCCGGGTTCCGAAAGAACAAGGAAGTCGACGAGATCAAATGGCTCACGAGGAAGAAGGCCAAGGCCCTGCTCGACTATGAGAACGATCGTGAGCTGGTGGGATCGGCCACCCTCAAGGGCCTGGCACGGACCGGCACCATCCACCTGTTGCGCCACGGGGCGGCCGGCGACCGTTCCAAATGGAACGGCAACGATGCCATCCGTCCTCTGACCAAGAAGGGAAGACGACAGGCCCTCGCCCTTGCCGAGCTGTTCGGCGCGGCGGAGATCGAGAAGATCTACACCAGCCCTTACATCCGCTGTGTCCAGACGGTCGAGCCGTTGGCAGACGCCATCGGCGCCGACGTCCAGGTGCACGAGGCGCTAGCCGAGGGGCCCGACATCGACGGCGCCTACGAGTTGATCGACGGGCTGGTTGGCTTCAACGCCGTCGTGTGCACACACGGGGACGTCATCCCCGCGGTGATCAACCGAATGATGTGGGCCGGATTGTCCCTGGAGTCGAGGTTCTACTGCTCGAAGGGCTCGATCTGGGAAGTCGACCTCGACGGTGGCCGGTTCAGCACGGCGAGGTACGTGCCACCCCCGAAGGTCTAGGGAGTGGGGGCTCCGATTGTCGCCACCTGACCGCTCACCGGATAGGTCACTGGCTGCGAGCTCTCGTCGGTCGTGGTGATCGAGGTGACTTCCACGGTCACTGAGATGACACCAGTGATTCCGCTTCTCTTCTGCTTGATCGAGTTGCCCTCGTAATCGAACCTGGCGTTGCTGGCCGCAGGGACCGGGAACCCCTCGACTGTCTTCGTCGTGGTGTTGCCGTCGTCGTCGATCTGTGTGATCTTCAGCGTCAGATACTGGTCCTGGGCCCACTCGTTGGTGTAGTCAACCGATGCGGTCCACTCACCGTGATTCCCCTTCCAGGAGGTGAGCGTGGCCGAGGTGTCACCGGTGGCCACACTTCCCTCCGGGCTGGCGGTCGGAGCCGTCGTGGTGGTCGTGGGCGCCGTGGTCGTGGTGGTGGGAGCCGTCGTGGTGGTCGTGGTGGGTGCCGTGGTGGTGGTCGTTGCCGGCGGCAAAGTCGTGGTCGTGGCACCGGATCCGCTGCCGCCGGAACCACCTTGATCGACGGATCCTCCGGATTGGACGACGGTTCCCGCAGAGCCCTGGTCGAGACCAGTGGTCACCTTGTCGAACGACTCACTGGTGCTGTCGCCCAGCAGTGTCACGGCGGAGAGTGACATCAGCGACACGACACCGACGATCAGGCCGTATTCGACCATGGTCGCCCCTCGGTCAGAACTGCCGCTTCGTCGCAAGAATCTCATGCCGTTCACATCGGCGAAAAAACCAACCGCTGGATAGCTCCAGCGACCCCATTCTCCAGACCTAGGCCCATCGACCCACAGACGCGTGGAGGCCTTGCCAGTGGGACCGATTCAGACGTTGCGTGTGCCCGCCGCCCAGTCCGCGTAGAGCCCGGCGTAGACCCCGTCATCGGCCAGCAGCTCCCGATGACCACCCCGTTCCACGAGGGCACCGCCGTCGAATACGAGGATCTCGTCGGCGCCTTCGGCCGTCGACAGGCGATGAGCGATGGTCACCGAGGTGCGACCCTCGATCAGCTTGTCCATGGCGTGTCGCAGGGCCACGTCGAGGGCCGGGTCCACCGCCGAGGTTGCCTCGTCGAGCACGAGCAGATCCGGCGCGCCGATCCAGGCCCTCACCAGAGCGACCAGCTGGCGCTCACCCGCGCTCAGGTTGCCCCCACGCTCACCGGCCACGGTCTGCAGACCCTTGGGCAAGCCCTCCACCCACTCCCCCAACCCGAGCTCGTGGAACGCGGTCCACACCTCGGCGTCGGTGGCATCCACCCGCCCGTACCTGACGTTGTTGGCGACGGTGTCGTCGAAGAGGAACCCCTCCTGGGGCACGAATGCCACCCGGGTCCGCAGCTCCTCGAGACGGATCTTGCCCGCCGGCACGCCTCCGATTCGGATCGAGCCGGAGCGAGGGTCCATCAGTCGCACCAAGAGCTTGGCGAAGGTGGTCTTCCCCGAGCCGGTCTCGCCGACGAGCGCCGTCGTCGTGCCCTCCTCGACGGTGAACGAGACGTCCTCCAGCGTCCAGCTCTCGCCGTAGCGGAACCAGACCCGGTCGAAGACGACGTCGCCGTGGCGACCCACCGCGAGCGCGTCCGGCTTCTCGTCGATGTCGACCGGGTGGTCGAGGTACTCGAAGATCCGGTCGAAGAGCGCC
>JBAVPF010000431.1:0-3025 GCA_049692815.1 Acidimicrobiia bacterium | reverse complement strand
ATGGTCAGCTCGCTCGTCAGGCGAGGCTGCCAGCCGAGGAACGCCGAAAGCCTGGCCAGAGCTTCGGCTATGGGGCCGGCACCGACGATCACTATCTGTGGAAGCGCGGAGAAGACGGAGACGATGCGATCGCCGAGAATGGTCGAGCCGCTCACGCCTGCTCCGAACGCTTCACGGACACCGGGGTCGGCCCCTGTCACAGTCGCATCCGTGTATACCTCGATCCCGGCCACCTCGTCACCGCTCAGCTCGGTGACCAGGCAAAAGCGCTCCCGTCCGACGGCCAGGTCCCAGACCTCGGGCGGAAACCGGTCGGCAGGGACGAGAAGACACCGCGCCGACCCAGGGGATGGCAGCTCGGCTATCAGAGCGTCGACCTGGCTGATCTCGATATCGACCAGACGTCCCGAAGACCACCTGCCGGCGAGGTCGGTGAGCTTCCCGTCCAGGGCGCCTCCCGCCAGGGACCCGGTCTTGCCCCCGCCGGGGGTGAAGACGACTGCGTCCGCCCAATCAGGCACCTCCAGCCCGTCCGCGCCGACCAGCCAGGCGACGTCGGCCCTGGTGCCCGACTGGAGACAAGCTGCCACGGTGAGGGCTACCCCGTACACGGAGCCGACTCTAGGTAGACACGTCTGACGGCATGACTCGAACCGCACTAGCGTTTGGAATGTCATGAGAAGCCAGCTCGCACTCCGCAACAAATGGGTCGACGAGGGCAAGAAGGTCGCCGTGGCGACCGTCATCAAGGTCCACGGCAGCGCACCCCGCCCGGAAGGGTCCAAGTTCCTGGTCTCCTCTGCAGGGGACATGGAGGGATCGGTGTCAGGCGGCTGCGTCGAGAACGACGTCTATCTGCACGCACAGGACGTGATCGAGACCGGCAAGCCCAAGAAGGTCACCTACGGCATCGCCGACGAGGACGCCTTCGAGGTGGGGATGTCCTGTGGCGGCACCATCGACGTCTTCATCGAGCCCTGGTGAGCGGTGTAAACGAGTCCATAGAGTCGATCCTCGACTCCGAGTCTTTCGGGTCGGTGATCACCTTCGTGGACGGACCCGCCATCGGCGAGAAGGCGGTCATCGACGGTGACGGGAACCTCGTCGCCGGCACCCTCCCCGAAGATGTGGCGGCGGACGTCCTCGAAGACGCCCAGACGCTCATGGCACACGAGCAGCACCGCACCCTCGACTATGGAGACCATTCGGCTTTCATCGAGACCCTTGCTCCCCCGCCCGACCTCCTCATCTTCGGTGCGGTTCACATCGGCCAGGCCCTCGCCTCCTTCGGGGCGCAGATGGGGTTCCGGATCACCGTGGTCGACTCCCGGGCCCCGTTCGTCACCCCGGAGCGATTCCCCACCGCGAGCAAGTTGCTGACCGGCTGGCCCCGGGACCTGATGGACCAACTCCATTTCGACCGTCGCACCTGGGTGGTTGTGTTGTCGCACGACCCGCGCCACGAGACCCCGCCTCTGGAGGCGGCTCTGAAGGCGGACACCCGGTACATCGGCGCCATGGGGAGCCGGCGCACCCACGAGAAGCGGGTGGAGAGGCTGCGCGGCCTCGGGTTCGACGACGAGGACATCTCCCGCATCCACTCCCCGATCGGGCTCGACATCGGCGCCGAAACCCCACAGGAGGTGGCGATCTCCATCCTCGGCGAGATGACGATGGTGCGCTACGGAGCCGGAAGCGGCCTTTCCCTGCGTGGCGTGGAAGGTCGTGTCCACAAACAACGCGAAGAAGACTGACCCTGTCTGTGGACTGGAAGATCGCGGTAGCTGTCCGCGACGACCTGGAGACCTGGCAGAAGCTCAACCTGACCGCGTTCGTCGTGAGCGGGCTCGGGATCGAGCACCCCGACCTGATCGGCCAGCCGTACGTCGACGGTTCCGGTCGGGTCGAGTTGCCCAAGTTCGGCATTCCGGTTTTGGTCTACGCCGGGAATGGTGACGGCATCCGGCGAGCTTTCCTACGCGCGGTCGGGCGGGACCTGACCATCAGCGTGTACACCGACGATCTCTTCGCCACGGACAACGACGTCGACAACAGAGCCGCCATGGCAAACGTGGCGACCGAGGACCTCGTGGTCGCCGGGTTCGCCGTGGCCGGTGAGGGCAAGCAGGTGGACAAGGTCTTCGACAAGCTCAGATTCCACCCCTGACCGGGGGAGGGTCTCGCCTGCACCGCCCATCTAGCCTTCCACACGTGCTGTTGGAGCGCGAAGATCTCATCGCCGCCCTCGAGCGGCACCTCGGTGAGGCGGTTCATGGCGAGGGCTCACTCGTCCTGATCGCCGGTGAGGCCGGGGCCGGCAAGACCTCGTTGATCAGGGATTTCGTGGCCTCGCTGGACGACTCGACTCTCGTGATCGAAGGGGCATGCGATCCCCTGACCACGCCCCGCCCCTTGAGCCCCCTCTACGACTTCGCCGCCGACACCGCATCGGGTCTGACCGATCTCGCCACATCCTCGCTGACGCCCATCGAGATGTTCCAGGAGGTGCTCGATCGCCTACGGGCCTCGATCCGACCGGTGGTGATGGTCATCGAAGACGTCCACTGGGCCGACGAGGGCACGCTGGACTTCCTACGTTTCATTGGGCGTCGGGCCGCAGGGATCGGCGCCACGGTGCTCGTCTCATATCGGGACGACGAGGTTGGGCCGGACCATCCGCTGACACCGGTGCTCGGCCAGCTCATCCCACTGGAGACGACCAGCCGCATGGTCGTGCCCGCTCTCTCCCTGACGGCAGTGCAGACCCTTTCCCGGGACCGGGCGCTCGACTTCAAACGGCTTCATCGGATCACGGGCGGAAACGCCTTCTTCGTCACCGAGGTGCTCGCCGCAGGAGACGACCTCCCGGCGAACGTCCAGGACGCCGTGCTCTCGAGGGTGGCTCTTCTCGACCGGGATGCCAGGAGAGTCGTGGAGGGGGTCTCTATCGCGCCACGGTCGCTCGAGATCGAGCGTGTCTCCGCCCTGGTTGGCATCGAACAGGCCCGAATAGACGACGCCCTCG
>JBAVPF010000430.1:0-2868 GCA_049692815.1 Acidimicrobiia bacterium | reverse complement strand
GTTGCACCGTCTCGATCGATTCGGCGAAGTTGAGTGAGCACCCGTAACCGGTCATGTGCCAGGTGGAGAAGAACCGCTCGGCCACATGGCAAAGCGGCAGATAGGTGAGTATCAGATCGTCCGGGTTGGGTGGCTTGTTGCCGGGGAGGCGCTGTGGCAAGCCGATCAGTGTGTCGGTGCAATAGGCGAAATTGTCATTTGTGAGCATCGCACCTTTCGGCGGGCCGGTGGTGCCCGAGGTGTACACGAGGGTGATGACATCGTCACCGGTCGCTTCGGCCATGCGTTGCTCCACCCTCCCCGGATCTGATTGCCGCTGCCGGCGGCCTGCCTCCAGGAAGTCGTCCCAAAACAGGAAGCGATCGTCATCACGCCACTTGCGAAAGCCCCTCGGCTCGACATGGAGGATCTTCGAGAGGTTCGGGAGCGTTGCGATGACCTCCATCACCTTGTCGGCCTGCTCCTGATCCTCGGCGAGATGGACTTTGGCCCCGGAATCCTGAAGGAGGTACTGGACCTCGGCCGCAGGGTTGGTGGGATAGAGCCCCACAGACATGGCGCGGATGGCGACCGAAGCCAGATCGAGGATGATCCACTCCGGCCTGTCCTCCGAGTGGATAGAGACCCGATCGCCCGTCTCCACTCCCAGGGCCAGCAACCCGTGGGCGGCGTCTAGAACGGTCTCCCACAGGCTGCCCCAGGTGATCTCCTGCCAGATGCCGAAATCCTTCTCCCGCATGGCCACCACTTCTGGGATCTCGGCGGCACGGTCCCGCACCATGGCCGCGATGGTGGGATATCCGGTCGCGGCCTCAGGCGCGTCGGGACGTTCGACCAGCGTCGTCATCGGTTGTCCTTCCTCACAGACTTGGGGAGCCTAGAGATGCGATCAGGTGTTTGTTGCCTGGTCGTGGATAATTTTGAGTGATCGTTTCAACTCCCGCGGCTCCAGTCCGAGCCCCCGGGCCAGAACTCCTTCTTCCAAATCGGCGCTCTCTCCTTGAGCTCGTCGATCAGGAAACGTGCCGCCTCGAAGGCGTCTGCACGGTGCGCCGACGACACCACGACCGCAACCGATGCCTCTCCGACCCGGACAACACCCGATCGATGCTCGACCACGACGTCGAGGATGGGCCATCTGCCGGTTGCCTCCTCGACGATCTCGCCGATCTTCGCCTCCACGACCTCCGAATAAACCTCGTATTCGAGATGGGTGACACCCGTCTTTGCCTCGGAGTGGTCACGCACCGTTCCCAGGAACAAGACGGAAGCGCCCGAGTCAGGCCGGGACACCTCGGCGACCAGCGAGGCCGGGTCGATGGGTGCCTCGCTGACACTGACTCTGATCCATTGCCGTTCCCGCTCCATAGAATCAACAGCCTATGTCAGCTTCGCTACCGCCGTGGCAGACTCCGGTCGAGGAGACGTCGGCCGGCCAGTCCAGCAAACGGAGGGGCGACCCCTGGGCCATAGCCCTCGGCATCATCGGCGGAGTGACCCTCGGTGTCGGGCTCACTTTCGCCATCCTCGGATACGTGGGTGTCTTCACCGAGCCGACCCCGCCCACCATCCCCCCGGCGCCCACACTCACCGCGCCGCCGGCGACCTCGCCGGCACCGACATTCGTCGACGAGCCGACTGCCGCCGTTGTTGCTGCCTTCGTGGCACCGTCGACGGTGGCGATCGAGGTCAACTCCTTCCTCACGGGCGGGAGCGGAAGCGGCGTCGTATACGGCTCCGACGGCTACATCCTCACCAACAACCACGTCGTCGAGGATGCGACCGACGTCTCGGTGGTGTTCAGCGACGGTGCGCGCTTCTCCGCCGAAGTCGTTGGAGCCGACCCGGTCACCGACATAGCCGTGGTGCTGGTGGACCGCGAAGATCTCAGACCCATCACCATCGGCTCCTCGGCGAGTCTCGTCATCGGGCAACCAGCGCTGGCAGTGGGCAATCCGCTCGGGCTCACCGGAGGCCCGACGGTCACCGCCGGGATCATCAGCGCCCTGGATCGCACTCTGGGAGACGCGAGCAACATGCTCTACGGGCTGGTTCAGACCGATGCCCCGATCGCGCCTGGTTCCAGCGGTGGCGCTCTCGTGGACGCCGAGGGACGTCTAATCGGCATAACGACCGCCATCGCCTTGAGCGACGTGGGGCCGGCCGATCTCGGGTTCGCCGTTCCCATCGACATCGCGATCGGCGTGGCGAACGATCTGATAGAGACGGGGGAGGTTCGTCATGCGCTGCTCGGCATACAGGGGGAGACTGCGTGGGCAAAAGAGGACGGGGCTGAGTACCCGGTCGGAGTGCTCGTGAACGCGGTGACGGACGGCTCCGCCTACCAGACCGCCGGCGGGCGGGTCAACGACGTGATCGTCGAGGTCGACGCCCAGCCCGTCAACACGATCGACTCGCTCCTGGCTCAACTGAGACGTCTTCGTGAGGGAGACCCCGTCGCGGTTCGCATTCTCCGGAGCGACACACAGACGACCCTCGATGTGACCCTCGGAAGGCTGAATCCATGAGTGACGACCTCTTCTCCAAGCTCTTCGAGCTGTTCAACCAGCCCGGGCCGATCAACTGGAAGCTGGGCGCAGAGGTCGCCCGTCACCTGGCAGGTGAACGGCAACCCGTAGAGCCCTGGACGGCGGAGGAGTTTCGCGAGCTGGCCCGGCTCGCCGAGTACAGACTCGAGGAGGTCTCCCCCTTCCCGGTGAGGCCCGCCGCCGACGTCCTCCCCCTCGACCCGAGGACCTGGGCCGAGAAGAACCTGGAGCAATACGGGTCACTGGTGGAGCCGTTCGCCATCTCACTCGGCGGTGAAGCGGCGCCCTTGATGAGCCAGCTGGCCCCGGCCATGGTCGG
>JBAVPF010000429.1:0-4645 GCA_049692815.1 Acidimicrobiia bacterium | reverse complement strand
GCTTCCCTCAGCTTCTTCGAGGCTGAGACGGTCACGGAGAGTGAACCTATCCCGTGTCCACGATCGGATGTCGAGAGCGCGAAAAGCCATGGACTACGAACGAGAACCAGATCCGAACCTCGCCTCGGAGCTTCGTCAAGGCGCCGGGCGGGAGTGGGCCGAAGAGGCCGCAGAAGACGAGCGGCTCACCGAGCTGCAACGTCGCCGTCGCAGCACCCTGAGCGACCTGGGCAAGGAGTGGGTCAACAGAGGAGACCGGGTGTCGGTCGAATTTGGCGGCCACAACTTCGGCGGCGCCATCGCCGTCGCCGGCGAGGACTACGTGATCGTCGAGGGCCCGGGGCAGACGGCGGACATCAGACTCGACGAGGCACGGTGGTCGATACTCCCCAACGACGCTCCATCCGGTGTGCATGGCACCGGGCCGGAATCGTTCATGGCGCTGCTCCGGGAGCACTCGGCGGCAGAGCGCATCGTCCGGTTGGCACTGCCCGGCGGAGACCTGGCGATCGGCACCATCGTCATCGTCGCCGACGATCACATCGAGATGCGTGACGTCGACGACCGGAGCCTGGTCGTGCCTATGAAGATGATCTTGGCGGTGGTGCGCTCTTCCGACCACTGATCCCGTCCTCGGCAGGCACCGCCGGATGGGATCTGACCCACTCGTAGATCTCGTCCCGGAAGAACTTGAAGGTCCGGCCCCCGGGGAGCTTGTAGGCGGGCAGCCGGCCCTCCCTCGCATACCGCCGCACCATCTGGACGTTCATTCCCAACAGTTCTGCCACTTGCGCCGCATCGAGGATTGTGGGGTACTCGTCAGCCAAGGATCGCCCTCTTCGTTACTCGACGTGATCGTACGGGAGGTGAAGAACGAAGTTAAGGGGGTTGTGCCCTCAGCGGTCGAAGCCGCTTGGGCGGCGTCACGGCGTGGTTGAATTCGCCGATGAGAAGGCTCATCGCATTCCTGGCGGCAAGCGCCCTGCTGGCGGCGTGTTCCGGCACCACGGCCGAGAGCACCACCACCTCCACCACAGAGTCACCAACCACGACCACCGCCGCCCCCAACACGACGACCACGACGAGCGCCCCGGCCACGACTACGACGACGGCAATCGCCACCACGTCGACTGCGCTCGACTCCAACCAGCTCGCCGAAGGATCCGGGTGCACGCCGGGCACAGACGAACTGCCCGACGGTCTGTGGTTCGGCATCGTCGACTCGTACGACTCGAGTGGAATGGCCTTCGACCTCGCCTGCTGGTTCTCCGGAGACGCCGCTGTCATGGCCTCCGCCGAGGACGGCCAAGAATCCCCGCCACCCAACGACTACTACGTGAGGAACCAGAACCCGAAGCTGCGCCATCTCGACGTGGCGTCTGACACACCGGTCCGCTGGTATCTCTCGGGTGACCCCAACGAATACGAGGACGGGACGTTCACCGACTGGGTCACGTTCCTCGACACGGTCCCGTTCCGGCTCGACATCTGGGTCACAATCGAAAACGGGGACGTCACCAACATCGAAGAGCAGTGGGTGCCCTAAAGGCACGTCTCACTCGCGACGATGTCTGCCTCCGTCCGCTGACTCAGTGACTCGATAGCCTGTCCCCAGGAGAGGGGTACCCCGTGAACGACCAGGACTCCGGTGACGAGACCGTCAACGAGCCGAACGCGCCCGCCGGCGACGAGGAAAAGGCACGGTGGCAGGATCTCGACGGTCTGAACCCGTTTAGAGATCGACAGATCGAAGACCCCGAGCTCTATCGAGGCTTGGACTCTGCAGAAGAACTCCAGAAGGAGATCGAGCGCTCAGACAGGAGCTATTGGGCCGAGCGTCGCCTCCGAGAGAAGGCGGCCGACGCCTCCGACGAGATGTTCGATGCCCCCGAATCTGTGATTCCTGAGCTCGAGGACTTTGTCGTGGACCCCTGGGGAGGCCCCGGCCCCGACACACCCGACGCCGACCCACCCGCCTCAGAGACCCCAACGGGGCCAACGCCGACCGGCTCTGATGACGGCGACCTCCCCGGACTTGAATCCGACTACGCCGAAGAAGAAGCCGCACCCGACACCGAGCCTTTCCACGTCGAGGCGCTCGCGCCCACATTCGGCGATGGGAAGTGGACGAACGCAGAGATCGATCAGTGGTTCGAAAACGAGTTCGGCGGAGACGCCGCCCTCCAGGCCGACCGGGAGATCCTCCTCAGGACGAGGGACCCGGACCGGATCATGTCGACGCTCCTCGACGACCTCGAGTGGTTGGAAGAGACCGACGGCACCGGTGTGTGCGAGCTCGACATCGTGGCCAACGCTCTCCTTGCCGGCGAGGGAGGCTTCAAACGCCTCCACCCGAGGATCAAAGGGAAGTTCAGAGACTTCGTCGAAGCCAACACAGAGACGATCGCCGGCATGAGAGCCATCCGGGACGCTACCGACGAGACGACCGGGGCCCCGGTTGAGAAGAGCCGTTCCGGGATGTCGGCTGGTGCCGTCGTCGGATCGGTGCTCGCAGGACTCGCTCTCATCATCTTCGTGTCCTGGTTCCTGACGCGCGACGGGGGCGGCGGCGATCCCGAGGCGGCCCCCGAGCCCACGACTGCTTCCGACGCCGACACCGAGGATCCCGGGGAGAGCACGACCGCCCCTGCTGACGTCGGCGACGCGGCGGCAGAAACGTCGGCGCAAACCTGGACGGTGATCGACGCCGAGGGGGACTGGCTGCCATTCGACGAGTTCGACGAGATAGCCCCTGACCGGGAGGCCGACGGCCTCCTGGCCGCAGACGCCCTGGCCGCCGCCGACGTGACCGGCGTCGACGTCGTTTCCGACGGCTCGTCGGCGACCATCGGCATCAACCACGCCGGTGACGCCGAATCGATCCAGGCACATGAGAGAGCCACATACCGCGTGGGGGTCATCTGGGTGACGCCAAACGGACGAACGGTTGAGGTGCTCTACCACGACGACGGGACGGTGAAGATCTCGGATGCGCTCACCGACTGGTCGGTCGAGGCCTTCTGGGAGAGCAGCGAGAGACTGTTGATCGCGGTCGACGGCGTGGGCGTCGTGCCGGGCAACGTGGTGGCAGCGACTGTGTTCCTCGAGCTGTTCGACGGGGTCAATCTCCAAGCGGTGGAGGTGCCGACCGGCTGACCGGTGTTCAGGGCTCGCGGCGTTCAGCGGCGCCGCCGCCCCGCTCCACCAACCACACGACACCGATGACGAGCGCAGCCCCGGTGGCGTTGGCCACCAGGTCGAGGGCGTTGTTGCCGTAGTCGCCGACGCTGACGTCGCTCATCGAGGAGCCGATGAACTCGGCTATCTCCACCACGGCTCCTCCGCCCATCACCACCAGGAAGGTCATCACGAAGAGCATCGGCGCATAGCTGTAACCGGTGCCGGCCCAACGCTTCATGGCCTCCCAGGCGATGATCACCATGGCTCCGGCGGCCACGGCGTGGAACACCTTGTCGTAGCGGATCGGGCCGATGACCTCGGCCAGGTAGAGAGGCTCGCCGTTGACCAGGAGGACGCCTCCCAGCATGTTCCCGAAGCCGACGAGGGACACGGCCCACAACGCGTGGACCGGCCATTTGGCCCAGACATACAGCACACCGAAGAGGATGAAGAGGCCGACGTTGATGCCCGTATAGAGCATCGTCAGCGGGCTGTCGACCGAGAGCCCATAAGCCAGCAGTACGACCGTGTAGACGATCGTGAAGATGATCACCGAGCGCATTCGAAGGGAGAAGGTAGGAGATTTGTTCGCCCTGGCGTCGGTTATAGGCTTGATCGAGATGGAAGACGTAGTCAAACCGGAAGTCGTCGAAGCCCAACCGGCTGACGGCGAGCTAGAGCGAGAGGTCACCGAGCCGACCAAGCTCATCCGAATCGCCTCGATGACACGGGCAATGCTCGACGAGGCCCGCCAGGCGCCCCTCGACGAGGGTGGGCGGAGACGGATGGCAACCGTGCACGCCCGATCGGTGGAGGAGTTGCGTGAGGTCCTCTCCCCCGAGCTGCAGGAGGAGTTCGCCGAAATCATGGTGCCTCTCAACAACGAGGAGGCGTCGGAGTCGGAGCTGCGTGTCGCCCAGGCCCAGTTGATCGGCTGGCTGGAAGGGGTGTTCCACGGTATCCAGGCATCACTTTGGAGTCAGCAGATGACGGCACAGACTCAGCTGGCGGAGATGCAGAGGCGAGCCCTGGGCGCGCCGCCCGACCAGAAGAAGGACGACGCGTCGGGTCTGTACTTGTAGGCCCCCTAGCCGGCGCGACGTGATGCGATCTGACGCTCGCGGCGCACGCGGCGTCGCTCCCGTTCACTCAGACCACCCCATATCCCGAACTTCTCACCCATCTCGATGGCATAGTCCAGGCACTCGACCTTCACTTCGCACGCCGCACAGATGGCTTTCGCCTTTCTGGTCGACGCGCCCCGCTCCGGAAAGAAGAGATCGGCGTCGGCGCCACGGCAATTCGCATAGTCCTGCCAGGAAAGCTCACCAACCGCTAGGGCTTCTATGAGCTTGCTCCGCATCCAGGATCTCCTAACAACCGTGTAATTACACGGTTGACATTATGTGATCTTACGCGCGCCGTCAAGACGGGATTGTCGACGGCGGACGAGGCGGCCCCGGGC
>JBAVPF010000428.1:0-2015 GCA_049692815.1 Acidimicrobiia bacterium | reverse complement strand
CAGAGTGCCCAACTCGAGCCGGCGGTGGGCCAGAGCCTCTTCTTCCTTCTCCCGGTACGCCTCCGCCTTGGCCCTTCCCTCCTCTTCGGCCTTGGCGAGGATCTTCTTGGCGTCGATACGGGCGCTGGTGACCTTCTCCTCGGCGTCGAGACCTTCCCGCTCCCTCCTCCGGGCGACGGCGAGACGTGCCACGAGGTAGCCGAAGGCAAGTCCAATGACCACCCCCAGGGCTGCCAGCCCTGTGACCTGTATAGGCGTCATCGTGGTCCCTTCCCCGAGGACCTTATGAGACGAGTCGTGCCGAGCTTTCCGTCCATGCTGAGACGGGGCCCGGCACACGAATGAGCGGTTTCAGAATCGAGGGATCAACTCACCCTTTTCTGCGCTCCTCCTGTCATGTCTCGTAGGTTCCGGTCTGTTTCAAGTTGGTGTTCGTGTGTCACGACATACCTTACAGCACCAGTCAAACTGTCCTATCGGAAGAGATCGCGAAAAAAGAGACTGTGACGACGGTCGGTATGACTCCCCCCGGGCCGGCCGTCGCGTCGCGCTCATTCCTCCCCGACGGTCTCCTCGACGGCCTCCTCGACGGCCTCCTCGACGGCCTCCACGGACTCCTCCGACGTCTTCGCATCGGCCAAACCGACCGCCTCGTACACCTTGGCCTGAAGTTGCACCGCCAGCTCCGGGTTCTCCCGGAGGAACTTCTTGGCGTTCTCCCGACCCTGGCCCAGCTGATCCTCGTCGTAGGTGTACCAGGCACCACTCTTCTTGACGACGCCCTCGTCGACGGCGATGTCCAGCAGTGACCCCTCCCGGGAGATGCCCTGGCCGAACATGATGTCGAACTCGGCCTGGCGGAACGGTGGCGCCATCTTGTTCTTGGCCACCTTGACTCGCACCCGGTTGCCCACGTTGTCGGTGCCGTCCTTGATGGCCTCGATACGGCGAATGTCGAGACGGACCGACGAGTAGAACTTGAGGGCACGGCCACCAGGCGTCGTCTCCGGTGAGCCGAACATCACACCGATCTTCTCCCGAAGCTGATTGATGAAGACGGCGGTCGTCCTCGACTTGTTCAGGGTGCCCGCCAGCTTGCGCAGGGCCTGGCTCATAAGCCTCGCCTGAAGCCCGACGTGGGCATCGCCCATCTCACCCTCGATCTCGGCGCGAGGGACCAGTGCCGCCACCGAGTCGATGACCAGGACGTCGAGGGCGCCGGAGCGAATGAGCATGTCGGCGATCTCGAGTGCCTGCTCCCCGGTGTCGGGCTGGGATATCAGCAACTCGTCGACATCGACCCCGATCGCCTTGGCGTAGGCAGGGTCGAGCGCGTGCTCGGCGTCGATGAAGGCGGCGATGCCCCCGTTGCGTTGCGCCTCGGCGACGATGTGCAGGGCAACGGTCGTCTTGCCCGAGCTCTCCGGGCCATATACCTCGACGATGCGCCCACGAGGGACACCACCGATCCCGAGGGCGAGATCGAGGGCGAGCGCACCGGTGGGGATGACGTCCACCTTGCGGATGGCGGCCTCGCCCATCTTCATGATGGCGCCCTTGCCGAACTGTCTCTCGATCTGGCTGAGCGCCATGTCCAATGCCTTATCCCGTTCCACGCTGCGTCCTTCCTGACTCATGTCCTCGAAACGTATCGGGTACCTCTGACAAGAAACCAGATGATACCGAACATGTGTTCGCACCCGTGGAATTACCCAATGAGATCCAGAGAGTCAAGGGGCTCGTAGGTGACACCCCGTCTTCCCAGGTGACTCCGGTAGACGACGAGCCGCTCGCACCGCCACGACAGACTCAGCTCCTCGTCGACCAGAGAGCGGACGTCTGCGGGAGGCCTGATGCGGGAGAGGGTGAGATGGGGGTGGAACGGCCGCTCCTCCGCCATCAGCCCCGCCGAGAGCGCCGCCTCCTCCGCCTGCTCGTTGAGCATTGCGAGCTGGGTGGCGCCGTCACCGACGCCCGCCCAGAAGACGGTGGCCTTGCGTGGCTTGGGGAAGGCG
>JBAVPF010000427.1:0-2307 GCA_049692815.1 Acidimicrobiia bacterium | reverse complement strand
TTCGCGCCGGAGTCACAAGGTCGTGGCTGATCCTCGCCGCGCTCGGAGCTTCGCTCGTCTTGATCGCGGTCCTCATCGCCGACCGGATCGGGAAGACGATCGTCAAGCCTGTTTACGAGCTGTCCGCCTCGGCGGAGAAGCTGGGGGCCGGCGACCTGGCGGCCCGGGTGACTCCGTCGGGCCCACCGGAGGTCCGGGCAATGGGTGTCGAGTTCAACAGGCTGGCCGATCAGATCGATCAGCTGGTGGTGGCGGAGAGGGAAGCCGCCGCCGACCTCTCCCATCGTCTGCGGACACCATTGGCGGCACTACGTCTCGACGCCGAAGCGCTGGAGGGGGCGGCGGGACGGGAGAGGGTTCTCGACGACCTCTCGTCACTGGAGCGGACGGTTGACTACGTGATAGACCAGGCGCGCCGTGGTGCTCGAAGTGCTCTGCCCTCGGCGCGGTCGAACCTTGCCGACGTCGTCGGGGAGCGTGCCGCCTTCTGGCGAGTCCTCGCCGAGGATCAAGGCCGCACCATGCAGGTGGACATCGCCGAGAAGCCGGCCGTGGTGGCCATGGAATCCGGGGACGCCTCAGCGCTGATAGACGCGCTCATCGAGAACGTGTTTGCCCACACACCAGAGGGGGCGGCGATAGCGGTGAGTCTCGTCACACGCGACTCGGACGTCTTGTTGGGGGTCGAGGACGGCGGGCCCGGCCTGCCCGACCTCGGCGTGTTGGAGCGGGGCCGTTCCGAAGGGTCCTCGTCGGGATTGGGCTTGGACATCGTCCGGAAGCTGACCGAGCGATCCGGTGGCGATTTCCGTGTCGGTTCCAGTGGTCGGCTGGGCGGCGCCTTGATCGCAATCAGGCTTCCGCTGACGCCGGGTTGACCTCGGGCTTCTCGTCGGCGCCGCCCCCGGCGGGCCGATCGCGCTGGCTTCGAGATGGGGCCGAGGCGTACTGCTGGGCGACTCTGATGGCCAGGAGGAGCACGGAAGCCACCAGGGCTCCCACATAGACGCCGACCATCCACGGCTCCGATGAGTCGGTGCCAGACCGGATCCCGTGCAGGGCGGCGGCGAGGAATACCCCGTACGAGCCGAAGTGAATTGCCCTCCAGGCTCGTTGGCCAATGAAGCGTTTGAAGTAGAAGCTCACCGATAGGACGAAGGCGCCATAGAAGGCGACGATGCCAAAGGACACGGCACTGGGGCGCCACTCGGATCTGCCGGGAATGAGGATGTCACCCCAGGTGAAGTCGACGTACTCATGTATGGAGAGGGTGATCATGTGAACCGCCGTTGCCAGCAGGGCGCCAACGGCCAGTGATTCGTGAAACCAGGTCAAGGGCTTGGCTTTGACCCACGATCCGAGGACCTTGGTGGCCAGCAACAGTCCCCAGATGGTAGAGACGGCGAGCATGACGAATGCGACGACGCCGGAGCCGCGGATGACGATCCACTCGACGCTCATGCCGCCAACTCCATGCCACTGGTGGCGAACACCGACCCGTCGTGCCAGACGATGAGTGCGGCCCTGATCCAGTCCTGGGCGTCTGCCCAGGAGAGACCGTCCTCGCCAAGGAGCAGCACCGTCTTGGCCCCGGCCTCGGCGGCCGCTGCGGTCGACGCAATCACGGTGGCGGTGAGGATGGGCGAGTCAGCCGGTCGTCGAGTCCGAGGGTCGATGAGATGATGCGCCTCGGCGTCGCCGACCTTCCATCTCCGGTTGGCGGTCGAACTGGTCGCCAGCGCGCCACTGCCCAGAGCCACCTCGGCGGCATGCTCTCCCCAAGGGTCGAAGATCGGAACCACGGTCTCCGGGTGGGCGGAACGGATGTCGCCTCCGGCGGACACGACGAGGGCGAGGCCCGAGTCGACGGCGACGTCGCAGGCCCAGCCCTTGCCGACGCCACCGAGGTCGATCATCGTTCCCGGCTCTCGGACCAGGTGCCCGGGCTCCAGATCCCATCCGATCTCGTGCGGTACGAAGGGAGGCGGTTCCGACAGCCCCGCCACTTCGTCGAACGTGCGGTCGTATCCCCAGGCGATCACGGCCGCGCCGAGCCCGGCATCGACCAGACCTCCGGTCAGGGATCGCATCTCTCTGGCGTGTGTGAGCACTTCGTGGAGAAGCGTTGAGACGGGCACACGATGTCGACTGTCCCCGTTGACGCTGCTCAGCTCGCTGTTGGGTCGAAACCGACTGCACACTTCCTCGACTTCATCGAACCATTCGACGGTCGCCTCGAAGCCGGCCTGGTCGGCGGTCCAGGCTTCCACCCGGGTTCCCATGGCCCGAAACTCGCCGTGTCTCATG
>JBAVPF010000426.1:0-5623 GCA_049692815.1 Acidimicrobiia bacterium | reverse complement strand
CTCCCCCTACTTCGAGCGACCCGATGCATGGAACGAGATGGTCGCCGAGTTCCTGCGACGATCAGGCTGAGAGCATCGAGCGGCCGGGGCCGTCCTAGCCTGACGGAGTGCCCGGATTCTCGAGATGGACGGCGACGATTGCGGCTGTCATCTTGCTGGCCGGCTGCAGCAACGCGGCGGTGTGCAATGGTGACGCAGGGCCGGAGACCCTCGATGTCGACGCCTCGGCGTTTGCCGGCCAGCCGGGAGTGACCGAGGTAGTGGTATGCATCGCCTTCCCCGATGACGGCCAAGCCAAACAGGAGTTCTGCAACGGGCCGGGGACGGCCTCGGTGTCCCTCACCACTTCGTCGACCGAGTATGCGGCGTCCCTCGCCTACTACGTCGACGTCGTCAGCGGCAGCAACCACGTCTTCCCCGACGGTGGAGGCGGAACCTTCGAGATGACCTGCACCGCCACGACCACGAGGATCGTCCTTCCCGTCGAGGACTGAGCGGTCGAGAAGTCCGTAGGGGCCCGTCCCGACTCCAAGGCGTAGGGTCATGACCCCGGCAACCCTTGGAGAATTCCGATGGCACCGACCGTCACCTCCAGTGTCGACTACGACTTCAGCGACATGCATCGGCAGATGCAGTCGTGGGTCGACCAACGGCTGTTGCCTTGTGTGGCCACGGTCGTGCTGCACGATGACGACGTCGTCGACGTGGCGACGTTTGGGTACATGAACATGAACACGAAGGAACCGCTTCGTGACGACGCCATCTATCGCTTGTACTCCAACACCAAGCCGATCACGTCGGTGGCGCTGATGGTGCTCTATGAGCGTGGCCTGTTCGACCTCGATGATCCCATCGAGAAGTACATCCCCGCCTTCGCCGACATGCGTGTTCTCACGGATGGAGCGACATCTCTGGCGGAAACGGTTCCGGCGGAGCTATCGATCACGCCGCGGCATCTCCTGAGCCACACGTCAGGTCTGTCTTACGGGTTCGTCGAACCGGACTCGCTGATCGATCGTTCATACACGGCGGCAGGAATCAATCCGCTCGCTGGCTACGACGAGCCGCTCGAAGACCTCTGCAGACGTCTCGGCGAATTTCCATTGGTGTTCCAACCGGGGACCGAATGGCGCTACAGCTTCGGCACCGACGTCGTGGCCCGTCTGGCGGAAGTCCTGACCGGCCAGAGGTTTGACATATTCCTCGAGGAGACCATCTTCTCGTCTCTCGACATGGTCGACACCGGATTCCACGTTCCGGAGGAGAAACACGAGCGCTTCGTCACCATGTTCGCCAGCGCCGACCCGCTCGACTACGCGACACCAGTGGAATTCGTGTCGGACCATCCACGAACCGGAGGCTTCTCCAAACCCCGGGAGCTCCTGATGGGAGGTGGCGGGTTGGTGTCGACGCTGCGCGACTACACCAACTTCGTCCGCATGCTCATCAACGGTGGGGAATGGCGGGGCCGGAGGATCATCACCGAAGAGACACTTCAACTGATGCGCACCAATCAGCTTCCGGAGGGGGCGCACGTCGAGTTCCCCACGCTCTCTCTGCCCGGCACCAAATACGGGCTCGGGCTCTCGGTGTTGGAGGAGCCGGGTCAAGCCGATCCCCCCGACAGTGTGGGTGAGTTCGGATGGGGAGGCCTCGCCGGGACTGGTGCGTTCATTTCGCCACAGACCGGGGTGGCCGGCATCAGCTTCAGCCAGCGCATGCCGGCGTCGTTCCATCCCTACCGCAACCAATTCCGCGACTACGTCTACGCGTCGAAAGGCTGAACCCGATCCCGGATCATCCAGCCGAATCGGCTTCCGCCTGGTTGAGCGTCATCGAGATCAGCTGGCTGAGTCGTTGCATGTAGATACCGTCGGGGTCACGGCGCGGGTTGGCCTCGGTCACGATCAATGCGGCGAGTTGTGGCGTGCTGCAGAGATGGGTCAACACTCGTGATGCCGTCTCCACACTCACGCCTGCGTTGAAATGGGGATACTCCGCGAGGGGGAGGTCGATCGAGTCGATGGCGTCCACGTCGAAATGGACGATCCGGGGATTTGGCCCCAGAAACCGATCGATCCGCGCAAGTGTCGCCGTCAGGTCTTCCCGGAGTTCTGAGGCGGGAAAACGCCGAACGCCTTTTTCGTCGAGGATCGACTCATGCTCCTCGGACAAATCGTCGACCTCGAATCCGATGAGAGCAAGCCGTTCCCCTCCGATGAGGGGCGCACCGGCACCGAGCCCGGCGAGCCTCGGATCGGCTCCATCGATGTTCAACAAGTGGGCTATACCCGTGGCATCCAGGACGCCTGACTCTGTCGTCTCTGGCGTCGACATGTCCACATCCCCGTCGAAATAGGCCAGGACCGCATCGGGCATCACGGCTGTGACCGCGGCGACAACGCCCAGCGTGATCGTGCAGTCGCCCCCAATGACGAGAGGCACATCCCCGTCGGCCAGGGCCTCACCAACCACGTCACGGACGGCCCCGGCCACCTCGACCACGGTCTGGATGTTCTGTGATCGTCGGTTCTTCGCGTCCGGTCGGAACGGGGTGATGGGGAGGTCGCCGAAGTCCACTATGTCCGCTTCGATCGAATCGACCAGGCCACACTCACGCAGAACCCGGGGGGCATTCTCCTGTCCCACTCCGTAGGCGCCCGCACTGGTCGGCACCCCTATCAGCCGCAGTCTCACCTTCCGCCCTACTTCTTGGTCGGTTTCGGCTCCAGGGTGCCGACCCAGTCCCAGCTCTTGGCGAACCAGTCCTTGACTTCGTCCATGGCTTCGAGCATCTCGTCGGGGACGACCACGAACTCCTTCATCTGCGACCCGTACTGGACCGAGATGCGTGAGTCGTATCTCTCCATGAACTCCTCACGGTCGGTCTTGTCGAGACGGATGCTGACCTCGCCGGCCTTGTCGAGGAACGACGTCATCTGACCGTTGCGTGATGTGTAAGGGTTGGCTGCACCCTTGCGCTCCACTCCCTCGACCGACGCCACCAGCGTCTCGTAGAGCTCCAGCTTCTCGGGTGGGCCCGTGTACTTCGCCTTGACCATGAGCACGACCCTATTCGATGCCTATGTCGACCCATCTCAAGAGTTCGAAGCTGACTCGCCTCGTTCGGTGAGTCTCGACGACGACCATGAGCACACCATCACAGCCCGGGCACCGCATGACGTATCCCGGTGCATCCAGGTAGACGCGAGTCGCCCCCAGTGGGTTGGTTGCGCCGCAATTGGCGCACCGACCGAAATCGGCGGTCATGTCATGCCCAAACAGGTCGTAGAGCAGGCCGCCGAGTGAATTCCCGTCGAGGTGGCGGTCGTCGCTCATCGCGTGTCTCCTGTCGGTCCGAAACGCTCGGTCTTCACCCTTCCCGGGTCGTATCCCATGTCGACGAGGGTCGAGCTGACGGTCTCGACGAATCCGGTCGGCCCGCATACAAAGCACAGCGGGTTCTCGTCGGCCGGCCACGCATGCTCCTCGAGCATCCCCCTGTCGATGCGGCGTGTCGGCCCGTCCCAGTCATGGGGATGTGATCTGGTGAGCGTGTGAACCACGGTGATGCCCGGCTCGGCGTTGGCGAGATCATCCAGTTCCACCCGGTGGAGCAGGTCGTCGTGGGTGCGGGCAGAGCTCAAATACCGGACTGGGGTCTGGTCTCCTTCTCTGACCCGATGTCTGAGTATGGCCATGAGCGGCACGACCCCGCTGCCACCTCCTATGAGTTGTAACGGGCCTCCATGCGAAGGCTCCCACACGAAGTACCGGCCGATGGGACCACGCAACTCGATGACATCACCGACCCGGAGCTCTTCGACGAGGAATGTGGACACTTCCCCGTCCCGGACCAACTCGACGGTGATGACCACCCTCTCCCCGTCCGCCGGCTCGGCCAGCGAGTAGCTGCGCTGCGCCTGATAGCCGTCCTCGGCGGTCAGGCGGATGTCGACATGCTGGCCCGGCGAATGCCCTTCCCACCCCGGGCAGGTCAGGACGATGCTGCGGACCCAAGGGTTCTCGTCGATCAGCTCGACGACCTCCGCGGTCGACCAGCTCAGTCGCCGTCGTACCGCTGTTCCAGCCATGGGTCTCCGTAGTTGTGGTATCCGTATGACTCCCAGAATCCGCGGCGGTCGGTATCGGACAGCGTGGCGCCTCGTACCCATTTGGCGCTCTTCCAGAAGTAGAGGTGTGGCACCAGCAGCCGGGCCGGACCGCCATGCTCGGGGTGGAGAGGCTCTCCGTCGTACTCGTAGACGACCCATGCCTTGCCGCCGGTGAGATCTTCGACCGGGAGGTTCGTTGTGTAACCCCCGCTGGAGTGGAACAACGCATGTGTGCCGGTCTCGCCGATGTCTCCGAGCAGGACGTCGAGGGAGACGCCCCGCCACGTCGTGTCGAGCTTCGACCACTTGGTCACACAGTGGATGTCGACGTTCACCGTCTCGCTGGGAAGCTCCCGGAACTCGTCCCAACTCCAGGAGGTCTCTGCTCCCGTTGGGCTGGTGATGGTGAAACGCCAATCGGCGAGGCCCACGAATGGTGTCGGACCGGCGGACAGAACCGGGAAGTCCTCGGTCACATACTGACCCGGCGGCACTCGATCTGATGGCGCCTCCACCGTGTGTCTTCTTCTGAACCCCCTCGTAACCGGGCTCACAGCATCACCTCAGTCTCATGCCACCGGCACGTGGCCGACCATCTCACCCGTCGGGAGAAGGCCGAGTTTGCAGGCCGCAAGCTATCGCACGATGCGGTGAGGTGCGTCCCTAGATACGAGCCAACTGCTCGTCGCTGGGCTCCGCTCAGCAGTACCAGGGCTCGGTCATGTAGGGGATCGTGGCCAACGCAGGCACCTTGGCTTCGGCGTCCCGGTGAGCAGACGTCGTCGCCCCGAACTCGGTCGCCACCGCCCAAACCCGGTCGAATATGACACGGCGGTTGGACTCGTGGTCGTGACCCACCACCGACATGACCGCCTCCTGGAGACGGTCGACGTCCGGATCGGGGTGCTGCCACGGATAGGTCAGCGACCCGGCGTCGAAGGGCTCGACGAGATCAGCGACCTCGGGAACCTCCAGCAGCAGCGAGCCTGCGGGGAGCAGCAGCCGTATCCCGTACTGGATCGGCGCCACCGATTCGACCAAACCGAGATCATCGACATAGCCGAGGAACTCGCCGTAGCTCTCCAGGGTCGTCCACGGCGTGAAGGCCACGAAGGTGGGGGCGATGGGCAGTCCCACCCGCCGCGACTCGTCGAGGACTCTGACGAAGTCGTCAACGGTGTGGCCCTTCTCCAAAATCTCGAGCACCCGGTTGTCGAAGGACTCCATGGCGGTGGTGACGAAAGCGCACCCGGTGTCTCCGAGCCACGTGATGAGGTCGAGTCGGTCGGCGAGGTGCTCGATCTTGATGGTGGCGTCGTACGTCAGTGTGGGGAAGGCCTCCTTCATGGCCTCGACCACCCGCACGGCGTGGGCGGGGCCGTTGAAGAAGTCGGGATCGCCGAAAGTGATGTGCTCGGCTCCGGCCGCCACCTGATTGGCGATGTCGGCGAGCACCACTTCGGGTGAGACGATGTTGAACCTGCCCTGGTAGACGGGCACGACGGGAC
>JBAVPF010000425.1:0-4869 GCA_049692815.1 Acidimicrobiia bacterium | reverse complement strand
ACCTCGGACGGCGTGGGAGATCGCTCCAGGGATCCGTAGACGACGGCGGCGATCACGATCAGCCCGCCGACGACCGTCGCCACCGGCGGCACCTCGGCGAGGAAGAGCCAGGCCCAGATGGTTGCTGCCACCGTCTCGATCGGGGTGAATAGCCCCACTTGGGCAGCAGGCAGGTGACGTGTCGACGACGCCAGCGCCACCCGGCCCGCAGGCCCGGTCACGACTCCCATGAGGGCCAGGATGGCCAGGGCCTCGGGGCCCACGCTCAGAGGATCCGCCGGGAGGACGGCCACCAGCGCGATGAACAGCCCACCCAGGGCGAAGACGGCGAGACGGCTGATCTCGGGATGACGCCGCCAGAGGGTGACGTTCCCGGCGAAGGCGAGGACTGCGATCAGCGCGTAGACGTCTCCGGAGACGCCACCATCGCCCAGCGACCCCGACACCACTATCAGGATCCCGGCCACCGAGCCGAGTATCGCCCACCAGACGCGTGAGGTCGTTTGCTCCCCGATGATGATCCTGGCCGCCAACGCCGCCGCCACCGGGGCGGCGGCGACGATGGCAACGGTGTTGGAGACCGTTGTGGCGCCTATCGCCAGGACGAAGAAGGTGGTGCTGGCGGTCTGCAGGAGACCAGAGGCGACGATCGGGGCACCATCCCGGCGCACCACCGCTGGGAGTGAGATGCCGGTCCGGAGACGGACCACCACCGACAACGTCGTGAAGATGAAGACGCCCATCCAGAAGGCCACGTCCCAGCTCGACACTCCACTGAGGCGAATCCACAGAGAGTCGAGGCTGACGAGGAGAATGCCGCCGGCGGCGAGGAAGACTCCTACTTGCCTTTCTGAGAGACGGCTTGGCATCGGGTGAGTATGGGCGTCGGGGTCCCGTTTGTCACCCGTGGTGGCTCGCTACCACCAGTGAGAGGACGAAGATGTGCCAAATGGGCATACCCCGAACCATGAGTAGTCACGCCGAGCTGCTCGAGATGGCCGAGAAAGCGCTACCCGGGGGGGCTTTAGGCACGCGGCTCAACCCAGAGGGTCTCCGGATGACCGTCGCCACGGCCGAGGGCTCGAGGATCAGGGACGTCGATGGAACCGAGTGGATCGACTACGTGTGTGGTGCCGGTGCGCTCATCCTCGGTCATCAGGCACCCGAGGTGGTGGAGGCCGTGCAACGACAGGCCGCCCGGACGCTGCATCAGTACGGGTCCTTGACCGATGTGGCCATCGAGCTGGCCGCCACCGTCGTCGAGGCCATTCCAGGAGCGGAGCGGATGGTCTTCGCCACCACCGGCTCGGAGGCGACGTTGTACGCCATCCGCATGGCCAGGGCCTTCACCGGGAAGACGAAGATCGTCAAGTTCGAGGGGGCGTTCCACGGCAACCACGACTACGCCGGGGTGGCGGTGTCGCCAACGGAGCCGAGCCCGTACCCGCGTGGCCTCCCATTCACCGGAGGGGCTCCGCGTGAGGCGACCGACACCATGGTGATCACCCCCTACAACGACCTCGACCGGTTGCGGAAGGTGGTGGACGAGCATCTGGATGAGCTGGCCGGGATCATCGTCGAGCCGGTGCAGCGGATCATCTCCCCCCGCCCCGGGTTTCTCCAGGGGTTGCGGAACCTCTGTGACGAGACCGGGCTGATCCTCATCTTCGATGAGGTCGTCACCGGCTTCCGGCTGGCCTATGGCGGAGCCCAGGAGATGTTCGGCGTTAACGCCGACCTCGCCTCCTATGGCAAGGTCATCGGCGGGGGAGGGCCGATGGGGGCTGTCGTCGGCAGGGCCGAGCTGGTGGATCAGAGCCACCCGGGCCGGCAGGGCTCGCCGGGGTATGTCTATGCGTCGGGCACGCTTCATGGCAACCCTCTCGGCGCCGCGGCCGGCCTCGCCACCCTCGCCCGTCTGAGGGAGCCCGGTTTCTACGATCGGCTCGCCGGGCGCACCGAGACGCTGGCGGCGGGGCTGCGTGAAGTCCTGGCGAGGCATGGCCGGGAGGCCATCGTGGAGACGGTCGGGTCTCTGTGGCAGATCCTCCATATGAAGGGCTCACCACAGTCCTACGCCGACTTCCTCAACGGGGACGCGGCCGCCAACTCCGCCCTCGACACGGAACTGATTCGCAACGGCGTGAACGTGATCCCCAACCTGCGCCGATTCGTCTCCTCGGCTCACAGCGATGAGGATTTCGAGCTGACTTTCTCTGCGCTCGACCGGTCGTGTCGGGCGCTGGAGAGGCAGCGATGATGGCCAACGCCGTCCCCTCCCTCGACCTCCGCCCAGGGCCCGCAGAGACCGACGCGAGCATGGGGTGACCCTGCCCTCCTCCATGCGAGCCGTCCTGCTCACCGGTCACGGTGGCCTCGACAAGCTCGAGTTGCACGACGACGTGCCGGTCCCGGCGCCGGGTCCCGGCGAGGTGCTTGTCGAGGTGGTCGCATGCGGTATGAACAACACCGACATCAACACCAGGGTGGGCTGGTACTCCGGCGGCTCCTGGGGTGGCGGGCTCGAGTTCCCCCGTATCCAGGGCGCCGACGCCGTCGGACGGATCGTCGCCGTCGGTGAGTCCGCGGATGAGAGCCGCCTCGGCGACCGGGTGCTAATCGACCCCTGGCTGAGAGGGCGGACGCTGGAGGATGCCCGCTATCTGGGCTCCGAGGTCGACGGTGGGTATGCCGAGTATGTCGCCGTGCCCGACGTCAATGCCCATGCGATCCGGTCGGATCTCACCGACACCCAGCTGGCCAGCTTCCCCTGCTCCTACAGCACCGCGGAGCACATGTTGTCCCGGCCCGGCGTCGCGGCCGGGCAATGGGTGCTGGTGACCGGAGCCTCCGGCGGTGTCGGCGGTGCCCTTGTTCAGTTGGCAAAAAGACGCGGAGCCAGGGTGATCGCACTCACCACCGCCGCCAAGATCGACCCGGTGGAGGCTCTCGGCGCCGACGTGGTCCTCGATCGTGAGACGCCCGACCTGGTCGATTCGATAGTCACCGCCACGGGTGGTGTCGACGTGTTCGCCGACGTGGCCGGGGGCGAGCTGTTCGCCCCACTTCTCGAGACCGTGCGCCCGGGGGGCCACTACACGACGGCTGGAGCCATCGCCGGGCCGATCGTGCCCCTCGATCTGCGCACGCTGTACCTTCACGACCTGACCATGCATGGAGCCACGGTCCTTCCCGAGGAGGTCTTCGCCGACCTGGTCGGCTACATAGAGCGGGGTGAGATCGAGCCGGTGGTGGCCGCCACGTACCGGCTGGAGCAGATCCGTGAGGCGCAGGAGGTCTTCTTGGAGAAGAGCCACGTGGGCGCAATCGTCATCGAGGTGACGACGTGAAGAGCACCGGGGCAACCGAATCCCAGAGGAGGTAGCGACGAATGAGCCTCACCGGCAAGTGCCTGTGTGAATCGATCACCTACGAGATCACCGGCCCGGCCCGTGACGTCATCAACTGCCATTGCAGCCGGTGTCGGAGAAGCACCGGGCACTTCATGGCGGCGACGTCGGCCGGCGTGGACGACGTCCAGATCCACGGTGACATCCTCGTCTGGTACGACGCCACCGACGACGTGCAATACGGATTCTGTGGGAAATGCGGTTCGACACTGTTCTGGCGGACCAGTCGTCGACCGGAATCGATTTCGATCGCAGCGGGGACGCTGACCCCGCCCACGGGCTTGCGCACCGCAGCCGCCATCTACACCGACTTCGGCAGTGACTACCACCACTACGACGACGCCATCCCCAGCTACGGGGAGGACCGCCCTGGTCGCTGACCTTCCGGAGGTGCCCTTCGCATACGGGGCGAGAACCAGGCCGTCGCCGTATTTCGAGGCCACGATCCGCCACGGGGTGGGAGCCTTCTCCGTTTACAACCACATGATGATGCCCGACTACATCGAGGGGCCGGAGGAGGACTACTGGAACCTCGTCGAAGGAGTGTCCATCTGGGACGTCGGCTGCGAGCGACAGGTGGAGATCACCGGCCCGGACGCCGCCCGGTTCACTCAATACCTGGTGACCAGGGACGTGACCCGCATCCAGCCCGGCCAGGCCCGATACACACTGCTGTGCCAGGAGGACGGTGGGATACTCAACGATCCCGTCTTGCTCCGGCTCGCCGGAGACCACTTCTGGCTGTCCCTGGCCGACTCGGACATCTTGCTTTGGGCCAAAGGCGTTGCTCATTCCAGCCGCTTCGACGTCTCACTCCGGGAACCGGATGTCTCTCCACTCCAGGTACAGGGGCCGAAGTCGGCCGATCTGATGCGAAGGGTCTTCGGCTCCTCGATCGATGACCTCGGGTTCTACCGGTTCATCGAGACGACTCTGGACGGGGTGCCTTTGGTGGTGGCCCGAACCGGATGGAGTGGGGAGGTGGGCTATGAGCTATTCCTACGCGACGGCAGTCGCGGGACCTGGCTCTGGGACCGTCTCTTCTCGGTGGGCGTGGACCTCGGGGTGAGGGCGGGGGCTCCCAACAACATCCGACGGGTGGAGGCCGGGCTGATGTCTTACGGGACCGACATGGACTCGACCATGAACCCTTGGGAGGTGGGTCTGCAGGAGTTCGTCGACCTGGGCTCGTCGGACGAGTTCATCGGCCGGTCGGCCCTGGTCGAGGTGGCGGAGACCGGCCCCAAGCGCCGCCGGATCGGACTGGTCATCTCAGGTGAGCCGATCCGACAGGGTCCAATTCGGTGGTGGCCGGTGGCCCACGAAGGGACCGAGGTCGGTTTCGTCACCTGTGCGGTCTACTCACCGGGCCTGGAGAAGAACATCGCCTACTGCCTGGCCGGTGCCGGAGCCGCCGACGGGTCCACCTTCGACGTGCTCACCCCGGACGGGCCCCGCT
>JBAVPF010000424.1:0-2954 GCA_049692815.1 Acidimicrobiia bacterium | reverse complement strand
GGCCGAGGGGATCGTTGACGTCGCCGCCGGAACCCACTCGAAGTTGCCGAAGAGGACCAGCCCGCCGGCAAAGAGGATGATTACCCCGGAAAGCACGGCGACTATCAGGCGCTGATGGGGCAGGGCGTCTTCCCTCCGCTCCTCCTCGTCCACTCCGATCAGCATGATGACGAAGAGGAAGAGGGTGAGCACCGCTCCCGCGTAGACGATCACCTGGACGGCAGCAACCAGATGCGCCAGCTGCAAGACGTAGAGCACAGCCATCGAGAGCAGCGTCCCGAGAAGACCCATCGCGGAGTGGACCGGGTTGCGGGCGATCACGACCGTCACCGCACCCGCCAGGGCTACCAAGCCCATGGTCACGAACAGAAGTGCCTCAGCCATCGTCTCCCCCGGACCTGCGATCCCGCTCCTCCTGTGAAGGCTCGGGATCCCAACTTGCCGGCCCGGGCGTCCCCTGCCACATCTGCACCCCTTCGTACGCAGCGACGCCGGACGGGGCGGTGGCCCGCAGCCACCCGTCGGCCGTCAGCAGCTCACTCTCGTCGGCGAGGTGATCGCCGGGGAACATGTGCGGCACATCACCGGACGGCTTCATCAGGAGCTCACGCTTGGTGTAGATGGCGTCTTCACGGTTGGTTGTCGACATCTCGAAGAGCTGGGTCATCGTTATCGCCTCGGTGGGGCAGGCCTCGACACACAGACCACAGAAGATGCAGCGGAGCATGTTGATCTCGTAGACGAATCCGAAACGCTCCCCCGGTGAAGCGGGATCGGCCGGGTCGTTGTCCTCGCCCCGCACGTAGATGCAGTCCGCAGGGCACGCCCCGGCACACAGCTCACAGCCGATGCACTTCTCCATGCCGTCGGGGTACCGGTTGAGGACGTGTCTCCCGTGGAAGCGCTGTGGCTTCTCCCTCATCTCCTTCGGGTACTGGGTGGTGACCATCTCTTTGCCGGTGATGGTCCTCAGCATCGTCCCGCCGGTGACCCGGAGCCCTTTGAGAAATTCAGTGACCAAACCCATGCGCTAACTCCAGGGCAGACCGAATTGGCGGACGCCGAGGGCGATGGACGAGACGATGATCCAGCCCAGGGCGGTGGGGATGAGCCTCTTCCACCCCAGCATCATGAGTTGGTCGTAGCGGAGCCGGGGCAGTGTGGCTCGCAACCAGAAGAAGATGAATATCAGCACGTAGGTCTTGATCAGGAACCACACGGTGGGGAGGATCGCCGAGACGAAGGCCGGGACCGTCCCCTCCCAGGTGGGGCCGTTCCACCCGCCGAGGAAGAGGGTGGCCGCGATCGCCGACATCGAGAAGATGTTGACGTACTCGGCCAGGAAGAACATGGCGAAACGCATGCCGGAGTACTCGGTGTGGAAGCCACCCACGATCTCCTGTTCCGCCTCGACCAGGTCGAACGGCGCCCGATTGGTCTCGGCGACGATCGCGATCATGAAGATGACGAAGGCCAGAATCTCGGGGAAGACGTTCCACTTGGGGATGAACGCCCCCCAGGTGCCCGCCTGACGGGCGACGATCTCGGACAGGCTCAGCGTCCCCCCTTCGCCCTGGGTGGCGGTGAACATGACGACGGCCACCATTGCCAGGCCCATGGCGGCCTCGTATGAGATCGCCTGTGCCGTCGCCCGGACCCCGCCGAGCAGCGGGTACTTCGAGCCCGAAGACCATCCGGCGAGCACGACGGCGTAGACGGCCATCGACGACATCGCCACGATGAACAGGACCCCGATGTTGAGATCGGCGCCCTGGAGGACCACCTCCCTGCCTCCAACGGTGAACGGTGCCCCGAACGGGACCATCATGAAGATGAGGAAGGCCGGCACCACTGCGAGGAAGGGGGCGAGCAGATACATCCCCAGTTGCGCTTTTCGTGGTGTGATCGACTCCTTGAAGAAGAGCTTCAGGCCGTCGGCGACCGTTTGCAGGATCCCCCAAGGACCGGCTCGTTGCGGGCCGATGCGGCTCTGCATGTCGGCGACGATCTTTCGCTCCGCCCAGACGTTTATGACCGTGGCCACCAGGAGGAGAACGAACACCAGGATGACCCGCAGCAGCACGATCCCGACCTCTGCCCAGTCCATCAGCCCCCCTCCTTTCCGGCCGCGACTCTGACACGGACCACGGCGTCGGTGCCGAGAGAGGCACCGCCTGCCTGGTGCAGTGGCACGTAGACGACGCCGGAAGGCGTGCCGGCATCCAGCCTGGCGATGAACTCGCCCTCGCCCTTCGTGGTCGTGAGCTTGACTCTCGCCCCTTCCCGGACGCCGAGCCCGGGGGCATCGGCCGGGTTGATGTGAGCCACCGGGCCGGGTGCCAGACGGTGCAACGACGGCGAATGACGGAGACGAATACCGTCGTCGTACATGGTTCGAGCCTGATGCAGCACGAACTCGGCGCCCGGGCTCGCCGGGCCGTCGAGCGCCACGGGGATGTGCTCGAGCGAGCCGTTGTGCACCACCACCCCGTCACGTTCCTCCCATTCGAGCCGGTCATGGGTGACGCCTTCGTAGGCCGGCAGCGTCTCGGCGATCTCCTTGGCGATGATCTCCGCCGACGAAAGGCCCAGTGATGAGCCCATGTAGGAGGAGAGGTCGTCGATTATCGACCAGTCCGCCCGCGCCGAGCCGGGACCCGGGCGCATCCGGTTCACCTTCTGCACACGCCCCTCGACGTTGGTGATGGTCCCCTCCTTCTCGGCGAACCCCGACGCGGGGAGGATCACGTCGGCATCGGCGTTCGAGTCGTTGTGGAAGAGGTCGATGGCGACCACGTACTCGGCTGCGAACAGGCCATCGGACGCCTTGGCGGCATCGGGCATGTCTCGAAGCGGGTCGGCCCCCACCAGCACGAGACCTCGTATGTCGCCCTTGTCGAGCCCCTCCATGATCTCCGAGGTCGACCTGCCCGGCTTCTCCGCGGCGACCCGGC
>JBAVPF010000423.1:0-3236 GCA_049692815.1 Acidimicrobiia bacterium | reverse complement strand
TCCTCTGCTTGGTCTTGAAACCGAATCCCATGACATGAGAATCGGCACGCCGGGGGGTAGGACTTGGGTGTCATCGCAAGTTCGCGCCCGTTGACTAGTCAGGTGGCGAAATGTCTGAGTTGCTCCTGCTCTTCGGCGAAGACGTCGTTGACGAAGCTGACCGTGACGGTCTTGCAGCGGGCGCACACGGTGCGTCTGAGACCCGCTGTCTCGCTCACTTTCTTCTTCCTGTGCCGACACTCCACTCGTTCGTGCCGACCGCGCTTGGAGCGCATCCTCAGGCCTCCTCACGGTGACTCCTGTGCCCATGGATCGGCAGGAGGGTGCGTTCTACTTTGTGGGTCCACAGGCTCAACCTCATTTCCCGGCTCCACACGCATGGATTTGGGCAGGGCAGGGCGATTGGGGGCGCGGCCGCTTAGTGTTCTGGCGATGCCACCGGTCACCGACCTATTCGACAGACCCCTGCGAGACCTCCGCATATCGGTCACCGACCGATGCAATTTCCGGTGTACCTATTGCATGCCCAAAGAGGTGTTCGGCCCCGGGTACGAGTTCCTTCCCAGAGACCAGCTCCTCACGTTCGAGGAGATCACGGCCATCGTCAGGCAGTTCACCGATCGGGGTGTGTCGAAGGTCCGGATCACCGGTGGAGAGCCCCTGCTGCGGAAGGGCATCGAGGATCTCATCGGGATGATCGCCGGGATCGACGAGGTCACCGACCTGACCCTCACCACCAACGCCTCGCTGCTGGCCCGCAAGGCGAAGACGCTTGCGCGGGCCGGCCTCAACCGGGTCACGGTGAGCCTCGACGCCATGGACGACGAGACATTCGAATCGATGAACGACGTGGGTTTCCCCGTGTCCACGGTCCTCGAAGCCATCGAGATCGCCGCCGAGGCGGGCCTGGGCCCGATCAAGGTCAATGCAGTGATCAAGAGGGGGGTGAACGAGCACGCCGTGTTGGACATGGCCCGGCACTTCCGGGGGACCCCGCACATCGTCCGGTTCATCGAGTACATGGACGTCGGCAACACGAATGGATGGAGGCTCGACGACGTCGTCCCCGCCGAGAAGATGATCGAGAACGTGAACTCAGAGTTCCCCCTCGAGCCCATCCCTCCCAACTACCCCGGCGAGGTGGCCAGCCGCTTCCGCTATCTCGACTCGGAAGGTGAGATAGGGGTGATCGCCTCGGTGACCCGGCCCTTCTGTGGTTCGTGCACAAGAGCCAGGGTCTCCGCCGAGGGCTCGCTCTACACCTGTCTCTTCGCCTCGACCGGTATCAGCCTCAGGGACGTGATCCGCTCTGGGGGGGATCTCGGCCAGGCCATCGACGACGTCTGGACCAAGCGTGACGACCGCTATTCGGAGATCAGGTCGTCGAACACCGCACGGCTGTCGGTCCCGGTCGAGATGTCCTATATCGGCGGATGAACCGACTGTTGGCGGTCGCGATCGCGGTCTGGACACTGCTGGCCTGGGGTGGCCGGATCGGGCTATTGGTCGGTGGCGAGGGTCTCGCGTCGTGGCTCAGGATCGGTGGTTCGCTGTTGATCGGGCTGTTCGCCGCTATCACCCTCGTCGCTCGTCGTCTGGAGCCGGTTCGTCGTCCCGCCCTCGTCGTCTTCGCCGTCTTCACGATGCTCCTCTGGGCGCGCAGTCTCTACGTCAATTGGACCGGGTCAGGCTCTCTCCCTTTCAAGACGGTCCACACCGTGCTCGCCTTGGGTTTCTTCGCTCTCGCGCTTTGGGCCCTCGCCGCGGCCAGGGCCCCTGTTCCGACCGGTGGCCACCCGGTATCCGGCCCAGATGAAGCTGACCGCGAGCAGCAGGCTGAGGGCGAAGCCACCGGCCTCACCAAGGGCTAGACCGGTACCACCCCAGGCCGCAGACATCGTGCCCGCGAGTATCAGCGCGTTGCCCCAGACGATCCCCCGGTCTCGCCGCCAGAACCGAAAGACGCTGACCAGCGAGAGGGCGAGCAGGATCGTCGCCCCACTGGCGCCGCCGATGAGCGCGAACAGCCGCGGGCCGAAGCCCGAGGCAAACATGTCGTGGGGGATGCCCGACTCTGGCAGGGGATGCTCGAACGGGACCGTGAGCGTCAGCGTGGTGGCTATGGCGGCGAGGGCCCCAATGGCGATGGTCATCACGTGGCCCGAGCGCTTCCCGGCGACCAGGAACATCGAGCCGAGGGCGAGAAGCGGGATGTTGAGCACCGCACCAAACAGGAAGAAGATCCGATACACGGGCCCGGACCAGCCAAAGGTGATACCGATGAAGAGACAGGTCGTGGCTATGGCGAAGAGGGTCATCCCGGCTGCATATGCCGCTATGTGGGGCCGCGGCCGTCTGCGGTAGTCCAGCCAGAGATCGGCGGCGAACCCGATGGCTGCCGTGGCCGCGATGCCCGAGAAGACCGATTCCATTCCGACCGGAGGTTAGAGGCGGCCACGAGACACGCGTCCGGACAACCATCCGCTGTGCAACCGAGCGCCCTCAGCCCGAGGTTCGGCACGGCGAATCAGACCAGCCGATGTGCTGTGTAGTTTGACCGGTTCAGGCGGTCGAACCTCACAGCACACGAGAGACCGGGGTATTGGGCACCCGTCCTGGTGCGGTAGGTTGCCGGTCGCATGCATCCGGTCACGGTCCAGTTCCTCAAGAACCCGGACATCACACATTGGGGGTTCGAGGCGTTCCGGCTGGGCGAGGACGAGTGGGGCAGCTGGATCGGTGTGCCGAAAGGTGCAAAACGGTGGAAGGGGGAGTCTGCGGTGCGCCCGACACAGGCACCGGCGGTCTTCTGCGCACAGCCTGGCGCGTGGTGGCATCTCCATTACAACGGCGAATTCACCGAGTTCTCCCACTTCGTCGACATCGTCACCCCGCCGGTGTGGGTGGGCGAGGACAGATACGAGATGATCGACCTCGACCTGGACGTGGTGCGTCGCCAGGACGGCGTGGTGGAGATCGCGGACGAGGACGAGTTCCTTGTCCACCAGGTCAGGTATGGGTACACGCCGGAGATGATCCGGCGGGCGGAAGAGACCACCGATTGGGTGGTCACCCAGTTGAAGGAGGATCGTGAGCCGTTCTTCGCGGTGGCAGCCTCCTGGCTGGGGCGGGTCACATGACTCCTGGCGTTAGCCTCCGAGGACGACCAGGAGCCCGATGACGCGGCTGAGCGACAACCCGGCACGTCTCACCGAAGACGATCTCTACCTCTGGAA
>JBAVPF010000422.1:0-9592 GCA_049692815.1 Acidimicrobiia bacterium | reverse complement strand
GGTCTCAACATCGCACTGTCCGAGGCGCTGGTGCTGGCCGAGAGGTCCTGCGTGGGCCGCGAGCTCGCGTACGAGGTGTTCGCCAGTGGCGCTGCCGGTGCCCCGTTCCTCGATTACAAGCGGGAGGCCTACGAGCACCCCGAGGAGGCGGCTGTCGCCTTCAGCCTCGATCTCGTCGCGAAGGACCTCGAGTTGATCACCGACCTCGGAGCGCGCGTCGGCGCCCCCATGAGCCAGGCGGAGGCCGGGCTCGAGATCGTGACACGGGCGATCGACTCCGGGATGGGCGAGGACGACCTGAGTGCGGTCGCCGTCTTCCTGAGAGGACAGGAAGTCTGATGTCGGCCCACATAGTCAAGCTGCGCGACGAGCTCGTGTTCGGAGTGCCCGCCGAGTTCGCCGGCCACAGCGAGGGATACACCCGAGATCCGGTCGTCGCCGAGGCCGGAGGGTCGGTGCAGATGGGCTTCGAAGTCGCCCGGCTCGAGGCAGGGGGTGGCGTGGACAGTCATGTCCACTCGTTCGAGGAGACCCTGTTCATCCTCGAGGGTGAGCTCACGGTCGATACCCCGGAAGGCAGCTACCGGCTGATCCCCGGTGATTACGGGCTGCTCCCGGTCGGCATGACCCACGCCTTTCGCAACACGTCAGACCAGCCGGTCTCATTCTCGGAGATGAAGGCGCCACTGCCCAGGGAGCGTTTCGACTTCGACACCCAGTTCCCTGGGCCGATCGGCCAAGCCGACCCGGTCCTGATCGACGTGCGGGACCCGCGCAACCGCTACTTCGGGCACATCGAGCCGGAGAACATGGACCCGACGATGCAGACCCAGGACAAGCTCGCTCTGAGCGCGAGCATGCGCACCGCCCTCCTCGTCTACAGCGGGATCAGCGTGAAGATGATGGTCGACTCCGACCTCGGCGCCGATCTGTCCACGATGTTCATGGTCCAGTACGAACAGGGTGGGTTCGCCGGCGCCCACGACCACCCGCTCGAGGAGACCTATCAGATACTCGAGGGCGAGGTTGAGGCCAGGTTCGACGGCGAGAGGTATCACCTCGGCGCCGGTGACGTCGCCTGGGCGGGTGTCGGGTGTGTCCACGAGTTCCGCAACGTCGGCGACGGCGTCGTCCGGTGGCTCGAGACCCAGGCCCCGCAGCCCCCACCCCGTCATTCCTATCGATTCGCCCGAGATTGGTCATATCTCGAGAACGCATTGGCCCAAGAGAAGAAGAGCTGACGACAAGGAGCAGACAATGGCCGAATTTCCCGTAGCCACCAGCCCGGCACCCGGCGTGATGGGTGTCGACTGGGAGAATCGCGTCGACTTCGAGCGGCTCCGTCAGTATCGCCTCGAACGTGTGCGCATGATGCTCGATGAATACGACTTGGGTGCGGTGCTCCTCTTCGAAACCTCCAACATCAGGTATGCGACGGCGACCCAGATCGGGTATTGGGCCTTCAACAAGGGAGAGCGCTGGGCACTCGTCACCAAGACGGGGCGTCCCAAGGTCTGGGACTTCGGTTCGGCCGCCAAAGCACACCGTCTCCAGCTCCCACATCTCTACGACCGCGACAACTCGGTGGGTGGGAACACCGGACTCCAGGGCGCCATCGGGCCCGAGACCGGGCTCCATGCCAGGGCGGTAGGGGAGATCAAGGGCGCGCTGGAGGACGCCGGGGTCGCCGAGGAGAAGCTCGGGGTCGACATGGCGGAGACCGCGGTCCTACTCGCCCTCCAGGACGCCGGGTTGGCCGTCGTCGACGGCCAACAGGCGATGATGCGCGCCCGGGAGATAAAGAACCCGGACGAGATCGTCCTCCTCACCCAGGCCTGCGCCATGGTCGACGGCGTCTACCAGGACATCTTCGAGATGCTGAAGCCCGGAGTCAGAGAGTCGGATGTGGTGGGGATGGCCCACGCTCGTCTCTTCGAGATGGGCTCTGAGTTCGTCGAGGCGATCAACTCGATAGCCGGCGAGCGGTGTGCGCCGCACCCGCACGTGTTCAGCGACCGGCTCATTCGACCAGGCGACCAGGCCTACTTCGACATCATCCACGCCTTCAACGGCTACCGCACCTGTTACTACCGGACCTTCGTGGTGGGCCGGGCAACCCAGGCCCAGCGCGACGCCTTCACGCAGTCCCGGGAGTGGATGGACGCCGCCATCGATCTGGTGAAGCCGGGCAACACCACCGATCAGATCGCCAAGGTGTGGCCTGAGGCCCACGAATTCGGGTTCGAGGACGAGATGGACGCTTTCGGCCTCCAGTTCGGCCACGGTGTCGGCGTGGGGCTGCACGAGAGGCCCATAATCAGCCGTTTGAACTCCCTGGAGACACCCGTTGAGATCAAGGAGGGCATGTTGTTCGCCCTCGAGACCTATGCCCCGGCGGCCGACGGCCGGTCGGCGGCTCGCATCGAAGAGGAAGTGGTGGTCACTGCCGACGGCTGCAAGGTAATCACTCTCTTCCCTTGCGAGGAGTTGATGGTGGCGAATGCCTACTGACGATCCACGCTACGACTACGCGCTCCGCCCGCCGCGTCTGCCCGAGCCCGTCGACACGACGCTGGCCCAGGCAGATATCGGGATGGACACCCGTCTCGGCATGTATCGCAAGCTCCACGAGCTGAGACAGTTCGGCAAACGCGCCCACGACCTGTTCCTCCAGAACCTGGTGAAGGGGACCACCCACCTCTCTCTGGGCATGGAGGCGGTGGCGACCGGCTTCGGCTCCGCGATGAAACCGGGCGACTACACCTTCGCTACCTACCGGGGCCACGCCCACTCGCTGGCTCGCGGGATGGAGCTGGGCCCGGCGCTCGCCGAGCTCTGTGGCCGGGAGAACGGGGTGCTGGGGGGCAAGGGAGGGTCGATGCACTTGACCGACGCCGCGAGGGGGATGATGGGCTCCTACGCCATCGTCGGCGCCCACCTGTGTGTCGCCAACGGGGCGGCGTGGTCGGCTCAGATGCGTGGCACCGATCAGGTGGCGGTCGCCTTCTTCGGTGATGGGACCACCAACATCGGTGCATTCCACGATGCTCTCAATATGGCCAAGATCTGGGATCTCCCGGTCGTCTTCGTGTGCGAGAACAACCTGTACATGGAGTACACACCGATCGACCTGATCACGGCCGTGCCCAACCCGGCCGCCGATCGAGCCTCCGCATACGGTCTCGAGCCGGTCATCGTCGACGGCAACGACCCCGACGCCGTGTATCTGGCGGCCAGGCGAGCCTTGGCCAGGGCGCGCCAGGGAGATGGGCCGAGCTTGATCGAGGCCGTCACCTATCGCTCCGGGGGTCACTCGCGGGCCGATCCCGGCAAGTACCGCCCCGAGGCCGAAGTCGCCGCCTGGAAGGAGCGCGACCCGATAGCGGTCTATCACGATCGGCTCCTTTCATTGGGCACACCCGAGGCGCGTTTGAGCGCTATCGAGCGGGACGTGGCCGCCGCCATCGACGAGGCGACCGAATTCGCCCGCAACGGCAGGGAGCCCGGCGAGGAGACCCTGCTCACGGAGGTTTATGCAGACGGAGGCTCGCAGTGGCGGAACTGAGTTACCGCGACGCAGTCGCCCACGGGATTGCACAGGAGATGAGGCGTGATCCCAGCCTGGTGATGCTGGGAGAGGACGTTGCCGCCGCCGGTGGCGTGTTCAAGACGACCGTGGGCCTTCTCGACGAGTTCGGTCCCGGGCGTGTGCGTGACACGCCCATCTCCGAGCAAGCGATCCTCGGCGCGGCCTTGGGCGCGGCAATGACCGGCTTGAAGCCGATCGCCGAGATCATGTTCTCCGACTTCTTCGCGGTGTGCTTCGACATGATCGCCAACGAGATCGCCAAGAGCCGCTATATGACCAACGGTCAGGTCAGCTTCCCCCTCGTCATCCGCACCGCAAACGGCGGTGGGGCCAGGTTCGGGGCACAGCACAGCCAATCGGTGGAGAACTGGTGCATGATGATCCCGGGGCTGAAGGTGGTGGCACCCTCCACCCCACACGATGTCGTGGGCCTCATGGCGGCCTCGGTGCGGGACCCCGACCCGGTGGTCTTCTTCGAGCACAAGTCGCTCATGGCCGACAAGGCCGTCATCCCGGACGGTGAGATCGTCGACGAGCTGGGCACGGCCAAGGTGGTGCGTCACGGCACGGACGGCACCGTTGCCGCCCTTGCGCTCATGGTGCCCAGGGCGCTGGAAGCTGCGGAGCATCTCGCCCAGGAGGGGATCTCCCTCGAGGTGATAGACGTCCGGACACTCGTTCCGCTCGACACCAGGACGATCCTCGACTCTGTGTCGAAGACAGGGCGCTTCTTCACGGTCGAGGAGAACCCGCGTCTCTGCGGATGGGGGGCCGAGGTGGTCTCCATCGTCGACGAGGAGGCGTTCTGGGACCTCGACGGCCCCAGCATCCGGATCACCACACCCCACATCCCCCTGCCTGCAGCGGCATCCATGGAAGACCTGGCCATCCCGTCGTCGGACCGGATCTACAAGACGGTCCTCGGGTCGATGGACGGTTGATCGGGGCTTCCAATGGGCGGAAAGATCATCATCAAAGGTGGATGCGTCCTCTCGATGGACAAGTCGGTGGGCAATCACATGGTCGCCGACGTCCTGGTCGAAGACGGACGCGTCTCTGAGGTCGGTCCGGGCATTCGGGCTCGCGGAGCCGAGCAGATCGACGCCACCGACACCATCGTCATGCCCGGTTTCGTAGACACACATCGCCACGCCTGGAAGACCCTCTTCCGGAATCTCGGCGGGGGAGGGGCCGGTGAGAATCCGGTTGGCCCCGCCATCTACGGCCCTCACTACCGCCCCGACGACGTCTATGCAGCGACCCTTCTCGGCCTGGTCGCCGGTGTCGAAGCCGGCATCACGACCATCGTCGACTGGTCGGACATCCAGGTCGATCCTACCTACACCGAGGCCGTGCTCTCGGCGCACGCAGACTCCGGCGCCAGGACGACGATGGTCCACGCGGCCCCTCCCTGGGTGGGTGACGGGGCGGGCCCACGTGACCGGGTCCCGGGGGCCGCCGATGCCAACCGTCCGCGCACCAAGGTCGCCTTTGGTCCCGTCGATCCGACTGTCTCGGCTCTCGACCGCCTCGTCGCCGATTTCGAGAGCGTCCGAGGGCGGGGGCTTCGGATACACGCCCACGTCGGCAAGGACCCGTCCGATCGCGGACTGGTCGCCCGGATGGCCGAGCGCGGGCTGTTGGGCGAGGACGTCACCCTGGTCCACTGCACCAACCTCGACGAGGCTGATCTGGACTCGATCTCCTCGACGGGGACGAAGGTCTCTCTCACGCCGGCGAACGAGATGGCGGCGGGGTATGGCGCACCTCCTTTGCAGGCGTTCATCGATCGGGGGATACGACCGGGTCTCGGCGTGGGCGACGAGGTGGAGGCGCCAGGTGACCTCTTCGCCCAGATGAGGTCGGCCAACGCCATCCAGCACGCCACCCTGTTCGATCTGAAGCTCTCGGGCAAGGCCGGAATCCCCAATCTGCTCAGCACGAGAGACGTCATAAGATACGGGACCATCGACGGTGCCGCTGCCGTGGGCCTGGCCGGCACCACCGGATCGCTGACGCCCGGGAAGCAGGCCGACATCGTGGTCCTGCGCACCGACCGCCCGAATATCTCCCCGGTGAACGACCCCATCGGGGCGGTGGTCTGGGGGATGGACACCTCGAACATCGACTGGGTCATGGTGGGCGGTGACATTCTGTTGCGTGAAGGCGAGCTGACGGCCGACGTAGCTCACATACGGGATGTGGCCGGGGCGGCAAGGGAGCGCGTGGCCTCGTCAGCCGGCCTCCTCTCCACCGTCGGGGGTGACTCGTGACGGCCGTCAGGGCGCCCTCCTCGGCATTGACGCGGTTCGTGGTCGCTTCCAGGTACATGCCGGTATACCTGGCAATCCTGCTGCTGCTGGCGGTGGCCGCCATTTGGGTGCCGGCGACTCTCAGCGGGCCTGCCCTGTCGGCCATCGCCCCGTTCGGGGCCCTGCTCGGGTTGGCCGCCCTGGGTCAGATGCTGGTGATCATGACTGCTGGGATCGACCTGAGTGTGCCGGGGACGATCACGCTTTCGGCGATGATCGTCGTCGGTGTCGGGGGGCAGTCGGACGACAGGCTCATCGTCGCCATCGCCACGGCCATAGGCGTGGCCGCGCTCATCGGGTTGGTGAACGGGATCCTCATCGGTGGCATCAAGCTCAACGCGCTGATAGTGACCCTGGCTGTGGGGCAGGTGGTGATGGGACTCGTCAGCCGCTACGTGAGGACCTTCCCGGTGCAGAGTGCGGTGCCGCAGGCCCTCTCCAGTTGGACCTCGACCCGCATCTTCGGGGTGAGCCCCATCTTCTGGATGGGCGTCATCGTGACCCTGCTCCTGGTCATCGCTCTCCGCTACACCACCGGTGGGCGCAAATTCCAGGTGGTAGGGGCCAACCCCATTGCCTCCCAGGTGGTCGGCGTAAGGGTGACTCTCAACAACATCCTCGTCTACGTGGCGGCAGCGATTCTCTACTCGATCGCCGGCATCGCGCTGGCGGGCATCCTGCGCAACCCGGGCGTGACCATCGCCGACGCATATCTCCTCGGCCCGATCGCGGCCGTCGTGATAGGCGGCGCTTCGCTGACCGGAGGTCTGGCCAGCCCGCTCTCCACCTTTGCGGCAGCCATATTCCTCACCGGCCTCAACCAGATGATGAGGACGCTGGGGCTGCCTACCGCACTCCAGTTCGTGGTGTTCGGGCTGGTGATCATCGGCGGGATGCTGGTTTCGGGTGACCGGATCATCAAAGGCGTGGAGCAGCTGCTCCGGGAGCGCCGAAGGCCCGGTCACGCGAAGGAACGAGAACCTTTCACCAACATCGATGAGAAGGGTTGAGAAAGGAGTCACGCGACCCCGACCAATCGACCATGAACCAAGAAACGAGAAGGGGCCGGGAGGCCCAAGGAGGAGGAATGAAACTAACGAAGATCATCGGCCTGCTGGCCGTCCTGGCGTTGATCGTGGCGGCGTGCTCGCCGTCGAGCTCGGAAGAGACGACGACGACGAGCGGTGAGACGCCGACCACGGCGGAGCCGACAGGGACGACGGCCGCTCCGGCCGAGACCACCACCACAGCAGGTGGTGAAGAGAACCCGTTGGCGATGTACGGCGAGGATCCCGATTCGGCGGATCCTGCCCTGATCGAAAAGGCACTGGGCCCGGTGGAGCCCTCCGACCAGGAGAGCTGGGACATCATCCGAGCCTCGATCGCTCGTGCCACCCAGGATCTGGATCAGGCGACCATCGATCAGGCGATGCAGTGCTTCCAGAACCAGGTGTGTGAGATCGCAGGCGGCGGTGACGTCGTCATGGGCTACGCCGATGGTGGCGGCGACCAGGTGAATGTCTGGCGAGCCGTCAGCCACATGGAGGCCATCCTCCAGGCGCTCACCTATCCGGAGATCGGCACCATCGTCTCGACGGCTGCCAACTTCGAGGGTGACCCGGCCGTCAACGACATCAACTTCCTGGTCCAGTACCCGGTCGACTTCATAGTCGGCTACCCGGACTGGGGTGCCTACCTGGCTCCAGCGATCTCGGCGGCCACGGCAGCCGGCATCCCCTACGTCTCGTTCTCAGCGGGATACGTGGGCCTGCCCGGCACCGAGGGTGCCCTCACACCTGGCGTGGACTACGCGTCCGTCGTTGGTGAGGACCTCTGTGCGCTTGGCACCAGCTTCGCCGAAGTTCTCAACGACAACGTGAACGGTGGCAAGGTCGGCATGCTCGGCGGCACACCGGGGAACGCCCTGACGTTGGGATGGCAGCAGTGCGCCGTGAAGACCCTTGCCGACGGTGGCTCGCAGCTGGTCAACCCGCCTGCAGACGAGAACTCCACGACCGGTGACACCTACTGGGTCAACGCCAACGCGTTGGACGTGGTCCGGGGACTGCTCACGACGGATTCCGACATCGCCGGATGGGCCTACGAGTACTCGGATGGCATGTACACCGCCTTGCAGGCCTATGACGAGCTGAACATCCCGGTTCAGAACCTGACCATCGCCTTGCGCACCGACGAGCAGACGCTGTTCTGCGACTGGGTGCAGCGCGACGAGCCGACCTACAACATCTGGTACTCCGCGGGTGGCAACTTCCAGTCACGCACTGGGGTGACGGCCGCCATGCTGGCTCTCCAGGGAGCACCGGTGCCCGGTCAGATCGTCGTGCCACACGTCATGCGTCAGGTGACCGCGGACGACTGCAACCCGGATCGGGTCAACGCCGTCGTCTCCGGCACGTCGCTCGTGCCCGACGACGTCCTGGCCCTGATGTTCGGAGGCTGATGACGACAGACGACTCACCCGAACAGACGATGCCCGTGTCCCCGGCTCTGGCCGGGGACACGGGTAGCGATCTGGTCCTCGAACTGACGGGCGTGTCCCGTCAGTTCGGGGCCGTCCGGGCGCTGACCAACGTCAGCTTCGATTGTCGCGCCGGCGAGATTCACGCTCTCGTTGGTGAGAACGGGTCGGGGAAGTCGACACTCCTGGGGATCGCCTCGGGGTTCGTCGATCCCGATCTCGGGGAGATCCGGATCGGAGGCAAGCGTCTCCGGACGGATTCCCCTGCCCAGGCCCGCAAGCTCGGTCTGGCCATGGCCTACCAGGACGGCTCCTCCGTGGGCATGGAGCCTGTGAAGAACAATTTCTACTTCTCGGCTCCACCGGAACAACGCCCGCCGTACTGGCGGCGAAAGAGGTGGGCGCGCCGGCTGCTCGCCGATTTCGACCTCGACATCGAGCTCTTCCCCGACGTGCCGGCCGGCTTCCTCACGATGGCCGAGCGGCAGCTGTTCGAGGTGGCGAAGGCGCTGGTCACCAATCCTGAAGTACTGCTGCTGGACGAGCCCACCACGGCCCTCGGGCCGGACGAGGTCGAGGCGCTTCACCGCACCATCGTCGCCTGCCGGGATCGGGGTGTGGGGGTCGTCTACGTCAGCCATCGCCTGCCGGAGGTCCTCGAGGTGGCCGACCGGGTGACCGTCCTGCGGGATGGGGAGAACCAGGGCACTTTCGACGCCAAGACCACCACGGAACAGCAGCTGGTGGAGCGAATCGTGGGCCGGCCGTTCGAGGCGGCGTTTCCCGAGGCTCACCAGCGGGCCGCCGAGCCAAGGAGCGTGCTGGTGGTCGACGGGCTCCAGGGACAGTCGTTCGGGCCGGTCAGCTTCACCCTCCAGGCCGGCGAGATCGTGGGCGTCGCCGGTGCCGAGGGCAACGGCCAGCAGCAGTTGTTCGACACGCTCTCCGGCCGCACCCCGCCCCGGGCCGGCCGGGTCGAGTGTGATGGCAAGGAGCTCACCCTCATCTCGACACACGAGGCGGTAGGGGCAGGCATCATGCTCCTGCCCGGCAACCGCAAGACCGAGGCACTAATGGGTGTCCTCGGCGTGAAGGTCAATGCGTCCGTGCAGTCGCTCAGCCGTTTCTCCCTTCTGGGGATCCTGCGACGGAGGGCGGAGCGACGAGAAGTTGGCGACCTCGTCGAGCGGCTGGAGATCAGGACCCCCTCCC
>JBAVPF010000421.1:0-9636 GCA_049692815.1 Acidimicrobiia bacterium | reverse complement strand
GGCGGGGTCGTCACCCATGCCGATCACATCGGGGGCGTCGACTACGGGGAGGCTCGACTGGTGCTTGGCCAGCTCGGCGGTGACAGCTTCCTCTCCACCGACGAGGATGACATCGACGCCCTTCCCCGCGGCATCGACGGCGCCCGCAACCGTCTCCTCCGGGGCATGATCACCCCCCATCGCGTCAAGTGCGATGCGGGCCAAGGCTCAGGTGTTCTCTATGACTTCGCGGCCGGCGTAGGTTCCACATTCCCGGCATGCGCGATGCGGGAGCTTGGGCTTGCCACATTGCTCACAGGCCACGGAACGTGGAGCTTCGACGCGCCAGGCGGCCTTGCGTCGACGGGTGCGTGAGCGCGACATCTTCTTCTTTGGCACCGCCATGCGGAGCACTCCTCGGTCAAATCAGGGATCCAACAGATCTTTGAGCGCGGCGAACGGGGAGTCGGAGTCGTCCCCGTGGCCATCGCAAGGATCTCTATTCAAGTCGCTCCCGCAGGTTGGGCAAAGTCCCTTGCAGCCCGGGCTGCACAGGGGAGCCGACGGCAAGGCCAGCGCCAGCTCGTCGGTTGCCGGGCCGGCCATGTCCACGGCCCGGTCCACGATGGCGTAACCGTCCTCGTCCGGCTCCCTGGCGAAGTGCTGCGACCCCTCCACCTCGATTCGGTCGACCCAGCTGGTGAGACATCTGACACACGTCAACGACGCGTCGGCACCCGCCCGAAAGACGGCGTGTACCCCGTCGACGGTCCCGCTGAGCACGCCCGACACGTCGATCGGCCCATCGACGACGACATCACCGAGCCGGAGGGTTGCCCGACGTGTCCCGTCGAATTCGCGGCTGGTCTCCGGATGCCCGATCAGGTCGTCGACGCCTACGACGAGTTCCCCCTTCATCCTGAGGATTCTACGAAGGGGAGGTCGTTCTCAGATGGGGACTTCGGGGGGCCGGGGACGGGCCCGATGGAACTCGGCGCGTGAGCCCTTGATCTGATCGGTCAGATCCACCAGCAGATGCTCGATGGTCTGCAGCTTGCGGTCGATCTCGTCTTCAGTCTCCAGCCGGAGACGCCGCACCTCTCCTTCGGCCCTCCGCACCAGGATGTTCGCCTCCTCGACGGCCTCGGCGACGATGCTGGACTCGGAGACGAGGGCGTCCGCCTCCTTGCGTGCGTTGTCGACGATCTCCCGGGCCTTCTCGTTGGTCCGTGAGATGAATGCCTCCCGCTCGCGCACCATCCAGCGGGCAGCCCGCAGCTCGTCAGGCAGGCTGGACCGGAGTGTCTCCAGCCTGCTGAGGAACATCTCCCTGTCGACGATCGCGTTCGAGGACAAGGGCATGTTCTTTGACTCGTGCAGATGGACGATGAGGTCGTCGACGATGTCGAGTATGTCCTCCATCTCGGGCTGTCCGCTTGCCGGAGCATCGGGCCCCGTCGTGTCGACGATCAGCTCGGTCTCCGTTTGCGTGTCGGACGTCATGACAGTTTCTCCTTGAGGGCCTTCTCCACCACGTCGGGGACCAACCCGGTCACCGACCCGCCCAATCGTGCTATCTCCTTCACCAGCGTCGACGAGATGAACTGGAATTCGGGGCGCGTGGGAACGAAGAGCGTCTCCATCCCGGTCATGTGTCGATTCATCTGCGCCATCTGCATCTCGTACTCGTAGTCCTCCACTGTTCGGACACCCTTGACGACGGTGTCTGCCCCGACTTCACGCACATGTTCGACGAGCAGCCCGTCGAACAGCGTTATTTCGATGGCACTTCCGTGGATCTCGGCCAACAACTCAGACCGCTCCGTGGGCGTGAACATCGAGCTCTTCGAGGGGTTGTCGATAATGGCCACGACCACCCTGTCGAAGAGCGCCGTGGCCCTGGCGATCACATCGACATGACCGTTTGTCGGAGGGTCAAAGCTCCCCGGGCACAGTGCCGTCGTCATCGTCGTCTACCTTCTCGTATCTGAGGATTCTGGTATCTCCGTAGCGTCTATCCGTGGCAACCCGCCAGTTTTCGGGGGGATGGGGCACCCGATCGCCCTGCCGCCGGGACACGACCACCTCGCCACCGGGTAGCAGCAGCCGGTCGAGATCCCCCAGGTCCTGCTCCAGCTGTGTCGTTGGCTGATCCCATGGCGGGTCGATGAAGACCAGGTGAAACCGATGGTTGGCCCTCCCCAGGTAGTCCTGGACGGTGGCCTCGATGACGGTGCCGCCCAGGGCCACCGTCTTCACGTTGGCGCGGAGAGTATTGGCCGCCTTTCGCCCTCGTTCCACGAAGACGGCGGATTGGGCCCCTCGGGAGAGCGCCTCCAGGCCGAATGAGCCCGAGCCGGCGTAGAGGTCGGCCACCAGGGCGTCCTCTACCCAACTCCCGATCGAGGAGAAGACCGCCTCCCTCACCCGGTCGGTCACCGGTCTGGTCCCCTTGGTGTCCGGAGCTCTCAGCTTCCTGCCACGGGCCTGGCCGGCGATTATCCGCATCAGCTGACGAACAGCCAGTCGACCTCGTCACCGAGCATGGCGCCCACTTCCTCGAGGAGCAGGGGATGCTCGGTCAGGGTCGGATCGGACGCCACCAACGAGAATGCGTCGCGGCGGGCCGCCGTGAGCAAGTCGAAGTCGGCGAGGATGTCGGCGAGCCTGAGGTCCTTGACGCCGGATTGCCTGGTTCCGAACACGGTCCCCTGGCCCCTGATCCGAAGATCCTCCTCGGCCAGCCTGAATCCGTCGTTCGTGGAGATCATCGCCCGAAGACGCTCCTCGCTCTCGTCGGTGGTGGGGTCGGCCAGTAAGAGGCAGATGCCCGGGTACATGCCACGGCCGACGCGGCCCCGAAGCTGGTGCAGCTGGCTCAACCCGAAACGGTGGGCATCCTCGATGACCATCACGGTCGCGTTGGGGACGTCGATGCCCACCTCGACGACCGTCGTCGACACGAGGACGTCGATATCACCGGAGCGGAACGCGGCCATGACCTCTTCCTTGTCGGAGGAGCGGAGCTGACCATGGATCAGTCCCACCGAGAGGTCGCCCATCAGAGCGGAGAGCCGCTCGTGCTCGGCCGTCGCCGAGGCCGCCTCCACTTTCGGGCTGTCCTCGACCAGGGGGCAGACGACGAAGGCCTGACGGCCCAGCGCAACCTCGTCGGCAATCACTTTCCAGGCCGTCGTCTCCTCGATCTTGGAGATGAGCCTGGTCGCGACGGGCGACCGTCCCGGCGGCATCTCGTCGATCACGGACACGTCGAGGTCGCCGTACAAGGTCATCGAGAGCGTCCGGGGAATGGGTGTGGCCGTCATGATCAGGAGATCGGGCTCGGCGACGTCTGCCTTCTCCCTGAGCTGGACCCTCTGCGCCACGCCGAACCGGTGCTGCTCGTCGACGACCGCTACACCCAGCCTCTTGAACTCGACGCCTTCTTGTATCAGGGCGTGGGTGCCGACGACCAGGTCGACCTGCCCGGCGGCGATGTCGTCCGCCAGGTCCTGGCGACTGATGTCCGATGAGTAGTTGCAGATCGCCGTTGACCCGGTGAGCAGGGCAACATGGACGACAGGGCCGTCGGATGTCTCCGCGAAGAGGCTGTCCATGCCGAGGTGGGTGTCACCGAGCGCCGGGGACAGGCCGGCTTCGGCGAGCAGGCCCCGGATCCCCAAATAGTGCTGTTCGGCCAGCACCTCGGTGGGCGCCATCATCGCCCCCTGCCAGCCACCCTCCACGCCTCGGAGGAGAGTCGCCACCGCCACAACGGTCTTTCCCGACCCCACCTCTCCCTGGAGGAGGCGATGCATCGGATGGGGCTGAGCGAGATCGGACTCGACGTCGCCTAGAGCCCTCTTCTGGGCGTGAGTCAGCTCGTAGGGAAGACCCGAGATGAAACGCTCGACGAGGAGGCCTGTCGGCTCGTGGGCGATCCCCACCGAGCTCTCCATCTGGTGCTTCTTGCGAAGAGCCAGGGCCAGCTCGAGACGGAAGAGCTCGTCGTAGACGAGACGTTTCCGGGCCGGGGCCACCTCGTCGACAGTCTCGGGGAAGTGGATCGAGCCAAATGCCTGGTCCCGGTCCATCAGGGCGTTGGCCGCTTTGAGCTCGACGGGGATCGTGTCCTCGATGGGACGAGAACGGGTCAGGGCATTGTGGATCGACCGGCGCAAGTACCCAGGCCCAACCCCACCGATGGTGGGGTGGATTGGGACGATCCGGCCGACGGTGAGCGCCTCGACGTTGCGTGACAGCACGTCGACGGCGGGCGTCTTCATCTGGAGTGAGCCACGAAAACTCTCGATCACCCCGGACAATGCGACCTCGTCTGCGTTCTCCAGCATCTTGGGCAGATGCCTCTGGTTGAACCACACCGCCTTGATGCGGGCGGTCTCGTCCTCGATCACCGCCTCGACGATGAGGAGGTTGCGCCGGGGCCGGCGGCTCTTGACCGAGCGGACGCTCCCGATGATCGTGACCTCCTCGCCGATCGGCGCCTTGCTGATCGGCGACTTCTTCGACCTGTCGACATAACGGCGGGGCACGTGGTGGAGCAGATCGGCGACCGAGCGAATCCCTGCCTCCTCGAGGGCTTTCGATCTCTTGCCGCCCAGACCCTTCACCTCAGCCACGTCGACGGCGGCGAGACGGGCTAGTGAGGCCACACCGTCACGATACATGCGGAACCGGACAGAACCCCCGGTTGATGTCGTCCCCCGGGATCCCATCTGTCGTGCAATGAGACAGGCTGAGCCGGTCGAACGGCCCAACACATGCCGACTATGGGTTCACGGGTTGGTTGGCTATTATTTCAGGCGGTCCGCGGGATCTCCCGACATCCACCGACCGCTCCAGGAGTGTTCCACATGTCTTATCGCTGTGAGATCTGCGGCAAAGAGCCGAGCTACGGGAAGTCAGTCAGCTTCTCTCACAAGCGGAACAATCGCCGCTGGCTGCCCAACATCCAGCGAATCCGGGTCAAGCACGGCTCCAACACCCGTCGTGCCCGCGTGTGCACCTCATGCATCCGTGCGGGCAAGGTCGTCAAGGCCTGATCGCCTAGTCTCGGGCGCATGGATCAGGGAGTCGTCAAGACGTATGACCCGGTGACCGGGGTCGGCATCGTGGTTCGCGACGCCGACCGCTCCGAGGTCTTCCTCCGCCCCGGATCTCTCGAGGGATCCATCTTCCGCACTCTCCGCCAGGGCCAGCGCATCCTCTTCGACGTCGTCGACGACGAAGGGCGGAGCTTCGTGTCGTCGATTCGTCTCGGCCAAGACGGTTACTAGCTCGAGCTCGCTTCGCTCGCAGTACTTGGTACTGGGTACTTGGTACTTGGTACTCGGTACTTGGTACTGGGCACTAGGTACTTGGTAGCGGGCACAGGCATCACCTTTCACCGTCCACTAGTGTCCGATTCGTCCCCACAGCGATAGGAGAGCACTTGGTCCAGGCCTATGTACTGATCCAGACGGAGGTCGGCAAAGCCGCCGTCGTCGCGGAGCAAGTCCGCGGGATCCCCGGTGTCGACACCGCAGACGACGTGACCGGGCCCTACGACGTGATCGTCAGGGCGAGCAGTGATGACGTCGACTCACTCGGAAAGCTGGTCGTGGCGCGAATCCAGGCGGTCGATGGCATCACCCGCACGCTCACGTGCCCGGTAGTACACCTCTGAGCCGCTAGCCAAGTTTCGAATCGATAGCCCCGGCGCTTCGTAGCGCCGTCCCATCGCTGCCCGCCGTGGAGAAGACACGGGTGGGCCTCGCCTCCGCCTCGGCGATCATGTCGCGGAAGAGTTGGGCCCTCTGTATGGGCGGGTCGATCCACAGGTAGACGGCCATCGAGCCGGGGATGGTGTTGACCTCGTTGACGAAGATATCCCCATCCTTCTCCAGATAGTCGATCCGGGCGATGCCGCGAAGCCCGGCTACGTCGGTGATGCGGGCGGACAGGTCGTGGATCGTCTTGGTGATGGTCTCGTCGAGTTGGGCCGGGAGCTCGCGGCCGGTGCTCACCTCTCCACCCCAGGCCAGGTACTTCTGGTCGTATGAGTAGATACCCTCGCCGGATCTCGCCGGCGCCTCGATGGCGGACATCTGCCACTCTGGGTAGCTCCTCACCGCAACTTGGAGGTCTCTGCTCCCGGCCAGGAACGGCTCGACCACCGCACCCTGGTCGAAATATCGGGACGACGTCTTGAGCGCCCTGACCGTGGTCCAGTCCTCGGCGACCTCGATGCCTATCGAGGAGCCTCCGAACCTCGGTTTGACGATGTAGGGGCCGCCGAAGCCGGGCTGGGCCTCCTCTCCGGTGACCACCAGTGCTCTGGGGAGGGTCGGCAATCCAGCAGAGGACATAGCCGACCCGAAGGCGAGCTTGTCCATGCCGAGGGCCGAAGCAGCCTGACCCGGGCCGGTGTAGCGAAGACCGGCCAGGTCCAGCATCCCCTGCAGTGTCCCGTCCTCGCCGGGACCGCCATGACAGGCGATGAGCACGGCGTCGACGCCGAGTGGCTTTCGCTTGACGACGAAGCCCTGCCCGGGTGAGCCGACGAAGGAGATCTCCTTAGAGCCACGTGGCACACCTTCGACGAAGTCCCCGGCTTCCAGCTTTGGGTCCACCGAGTACCACTCACCCGCCTTCGACCAATAGATGGCTTCGATGTCGGGCAATGCCCTCGCCACCTGGAGACCGGTCAGTATCGAAATGTCGTGCTCATCGGAGGGGCCCCCGAAGATGACTGCGTGCCGGCTCATGTCGTCTCGCTCATGGATAGTGATCGGGAAGGTCGTTCTCGTAGAGGACGGCATCGCCTTTGCCGAGGTTGGCCCGAGCCCAAGCCACGGCTTCGTCCCGTGACCCGACGACGGTAACCGATGCTCGCCGATTGCCGGAGCCTTCGGTCAGCGCCCTCCGGTTGGTCCTCCCCACGATCACCAGATGGTCGACCTGGTCGGCCGCTTCGGCGGCAAAGCGCCGGTTCTCCTCGTCCTGGACCTCCCCCAGCTCCACCATTCCCGGTGTTATCACCACGCTTCTGCCGTCGGCCGCAACGCCGGCGAGCGCACGTAGTGCAGACCGGGCGCCGTCGGGGTTGGAGTTGAAGGTGTCATCGATGATGGTGAAGCCACCTTCCGCCGTGATGACCGTCTGCCGGTGCTCTGCCTTGGGCAGGGTGGACAAACGTCCCGAGACGTCGCGAGCGGAGACACCGAGACCCTTGCAGATTCCCAGGGCCACGGCGAGATTCGCCCCGAAGACACCATCGGGGACATCGACCAGACGCTCGTGGTCGACGGTGATGCCGTCGGCAGCGGACACCTCGATGACCCTCATCGTCCCGGCTCTCTCCGCCGCCAGGGACTTCAAGAGTGGATGGTCGACACAGACGACCCCGACATCCGCTTCGTCGAGGATCTCCGACTTGGCGCTCACGATCTTCTCCAGCGTGCCGAATCGCTCCAGGTGAACCGGGCCGATGGCCACCAGGGCCGCCACCTTCGGTCGGATCCATTGGCAGAGCTCGGCGATCTCACCCGGCCCGTATGTGCCCATCTCGGCGACGAACACCTCGGTGCCCGGCGTCAGGTTCTCGTTGATGGCCCGGGCCAGGCCCATGCGGTTGTTGAACGATGCGGGACTGGCCACGACCCGGCGGGAGCCGGCCAGGAGATGGGCCACGTAGCTCTTGGTCGTGGTCTTGCCGTATGAGCCGGTGACGGCGACGACTTCGGGCGCAACCGCCTTCAGCTTCGCGGCGGCCTTGTCCACCCATTGGGTGCCGAGTCTGACCTCGTATGGGGCGAGGACCCATAGGGAGAAGTCGACGATCCCCGCGATCAGGTAGAGGGGCACCACGACGACCAGGGGCTGATCGAACAGTCCTCCGACTACCAGGAAGGCAATCAGCAGCGCACCGGAGAGGATCGCCAATCTGCGAAGCCGGCCAGTCCAGGCGAGTGGAGAGGTCACACCTTTGAGGGAGAGACCGACCGGGCCGAGAGTGGCGACCACGGGGACGACGAAGCCGTAGCGAGCGTCGAATGTCGTCCCCAATGTCGCGATGAGGGCGGCAGCATCCAACAAATTGTTGACCAGCCCGGTGCGCCACCACCACCGGACGGCGAATCTGGTCACCTCGCCGGGGAGATAGTGCTCGCGCTGGGCCACGCGCAACCAGCGGAGCCCGGCGGGGATCGTCGCCAGGGCGGTGGCCGCGGTGAGGAGCCAGATCACGCCAGGGCCCTGTCCACGGCGGCACGCAGCGCCTCCGGTGCCTGCGTGGGGACGAGATGGCCGACCCCGGGGAGGATCTCGAGCGTCGAGTCGTATAGGAGGGCACTCGCCGACTCGGCGATGGACACCGGCACCTCACGGTCGTTCTCACCCCAGAGCAGATGCACCGGTTGGCGGATACGGCTCAATTGGCCCTCGTAACTCTCGTTGACCACCTTGACGAGGATGTCACGCATGACCCCCGTTGCCGCCCGATAGTCGGCGGATCCTCGTCTCCTCTTGGCGAGTTCGAGACGCTCGTCGGAGATGAGGCCCATCTCGTTCAGGCGGCGAACGAGACGATAGGCGGCCGGGGGGCGCCTGCCGGTCTGGAGCCTGATCAAGGGAGCGCCGGTGAGAACGAGACTTCCCACCCGTTCTGGGTGTTTCGCCGCCAGGCAGACCGCTACCCGCCCGCCGAAGGAATGACCGATCAGGGCTGGAGGCCTATCGAAAGCATCGAGTAGTTGGGCGACAATGTCCGCATAGGCGTCCGCGCCCATGACCTCGCCCGGCACGGGCGAGGCTCCAAAGCCTGGGAGGTCCGGAGCGATGGCGGAATGGCCCTGTAGTGCCACCGCGAAATCGGTTCCTCGTCTGCCCCAACCGTGCAGCGCGAGGACCTCCGGCGTGCCCGAACCGAGCATCTCGGCGAAAACCGCTCCGTTTAGAAAAGAACGCAGAGCCAATAAGAATCCTCGATCCGGCAGGGAGAAACGCCGAGAATACAAGGTGACTCCCCAATCCAATGACTAGCGAGAACGTCGCCGGCGTCACGGTCCACGAATCGATGGCTCGATTCAGGTCCTCGTTGTTGCGCAGGGCCTCTGCCGTCGCGTGGATAGTGATGATCATCATCGGCTATCAGGCCGTGCGCAGCCCCCTGCCCGACGGGTCGCAGCTGTTCACACAACCCCAATTCTTCATTCCGATGGCAGGGCTCTCCGCCCTTCTCGTCCTCTCCACGGCGACACGTTGGAACCGCATCATGAGATCGTCCGCCGCCCCCTGGGCGGCCACGTTCTGGCTTCTCGGGCTGATCGCGGGAATCACCGCCCTGGCGGCCATCCCCGAGCTGAACAGCGCCACGCAGCCGATCCTCTTCGGAATCGCCGCCGTCTCCGGACTCCTCCTGGCCTGGTGGGCACACGCCCTGGTGACCGTCATCATCGGTATGGCCATAGCCTTCGTGAACTTCTCGATCGGCGAGGCGAACGTCATCGGGGACGTGCTTGCCCCCATCGTGGCGATCTTCGTCGTCGGCGCGGCGACCGCCCTCGTTGGGTTCGAGCTCGAGCGGGAAGCGCTCACCTCATACGGCAAAGAGGCCATGCTCGAGGACCAGCGTCTCGACTTCGAGCGGCTCTACGC
>JBAVPF010000420.1:0-5736 GCA_049692815.1 Acidimicrobiia bacterium | reverse complement strand
TCACACACGTCGCGACCGAACTGGATGTAACGCATAGAGATGCCGGTCCAGGTGCTCTCCGGATACAGGGCCTTCAGATCGGTCTCGATCCTGACCGGATCCGTCTCTTTGGTCAGACCAAGCCTCGCCGTGACCCTCTTCACGTGAGTGTCCACCGCGATGGCCGGCACTCCCCACATCTCGGCGAGGACGACAGAAGCAGTCTTGCGGCCGACACCCCGCAGCTGCACCAGCTCGTCGATGTCGGTGGGCACCTCACCGTCGTAGAGCTCCTCCAGGTCCTGGGAAAGGCTGATGATCGACTTCGTCTTCTGGCGGAAGAACCCGGTAGAGAAGACCAGCTCCTCCACGTCCTCGGGGTCTGCGTCAGCCAAGGCGGCCGGGTTCGGGTAACGCTCGAAGAGCCTTGGGGCGACCTTGTTGACGTTCTCGTCGGTGGTCTGGGCGGAGAGAACCGTCACCACCAGCAGCTGCCAGGCGCTCTCGTAGTCCAGAGCCGTCCGCGCCTCGGGGTATCGCTTCTTCAAGCGGTTGAGGACGGCGAGGGACTTCCCTCTCTCCGCCGGGGTTGGCGTTGATCCGTCAGCTCTCTGTCCTGGCATTCCGGGCAGGGTATTCGCCCCCTTTAGGCTGCCGCTCCGTGCTGACATCTCACGAGAACCGCGCCGTCGCCGCACTCCTCGGAGCCGCCTTCCTGTTCGGTGCGACGTTCGTCGTCGTCAAGTCTGCTGTCGAGGCCATGGAGCCGATCGCATTCGTCGCCTGGCGGTTCCTGCTCGGGGGGCTGGTGCTGCTCACCCTTGCCGTCCCCAAGGGGAAGAAGATCTGGGGACACGGGCTGCTCGCCGGTCTCGCCCTGTTCGCCGGCTACGCCCTGCAGACCGCCGGGCTCCAATTCACCAGCGCATCCAACTCCGCGCTGATCACGGGGCTCTACATCGTCCTCACCCCCTTCCTGGCAGCGGCTTTGGGGAAGAGGCTGCCCACCCCTTGGGTGATGGTGGCTGCACTCGGTGCCTTCGTGGGTGTTGCTCTGCTCACCGGGATCGACGACCTGAGCCTGAACACCGGCGATCTCCTCACGGTCGGCTGCGCGCTGGCGTTCGCCGTCCACATAGTGATCCTGTCGCGGTACGCCCGACTCCACCCGGTGATCCCCTTCACCACGGTTCAGATACTGGTCACCACGGCTCTCGCCTTCCCGGCCTCAGCTCTGCTCGAGGGCCCGATCTCGCTTCCCGACCGGTCGACGTGGCCGGCGTTGGCCATCACGGCGTTGGGTGTGACCGCCGGCGCGTTCCTACTCCAGATCTGGGCTCAGACCATCGTCGGAGCCAGCACCGCCGCCGTCGTCCTCGCTGCAGAGCCCGCATTCGGCGTGGCCACGGCCTGGATCGTCCTGGGTGAACGTCTCACGACCGCCGGTTGGCTGGGAGCCGGGTTGATCGTCGTCGCCATCTATGTCGTCGTCACCCAACAGCGTGACGACTCGTCACGGGCTGCCGAGGCGGTGACACCAGCTCACTGAGTCACCTGGTAGGTGTCGTCCTGGAGACGGCGGGCGAGCCTCATCAGGATCCTGATCCCGAGGACCGTGAAGAACAAGCCGAGTGTGAGCACGATGATGAGCTCTGCCCCGGCCGAATAGGGACGATGACACAACTCGATGCCGGCCGGGCACATCCCCCAGCCCGTCCCACCACCGAGCAGATCGATGATCACCAGGATCGGGACGATGGCGAAGGCGACGGCCACCGCTACCAGCACGAAAACTGCAAGCCTCACGAAGAACACAGCCACTCCAGCGACAAGGTAACCACGAATGGTTCCCAACTCTGCGGATCAGAACCGGCTGGGAGCTGCTGATCAGACCCGCTCGTATGTGACGAAAGCGAAGCCGTCGCCGGGTTGGCGGCCGACCTCCCGCCAACGCGACCAGTCGACTTCGGGGAACCACGTGTCGCCATCCGGCTCGGCGTCGACCTCGGTCAGCTCGAGTCGATCGGCCAGGCCCAGGGCCGCACCGTAGACCTCGGAGCCGCCGGCAATGTACGCGTTCTGGCCGCGGGAGGCGGCCATTCTCAACCCCTCCTCGAGAGAGCCGACGACCTCGACGTCGTCATGTGACCAGCCGGGTCGTCGCGTCAGCACGATGGTGGACCGGCCCGGGAGAGCTCTGCCTATGGACTCGAACGTCACTCTCCCCATGACCAGGGCATGGCCCATGGTGAGCTCCTTGAAACGGGCCAGGTCCCGGGGAATGCGCCAGGGAAGTCCGCCATCGACCCCGATCACGCCGTTGCGGGCGACGGCGGCGATTATGACCGTCTGCACCGATTAGACGGCGATGGGTGCCCGGATCCCGGGATGCGGGTCGTAACCCAGAACCTCCACGTCCTCGATGACGAACTCGTCGAGAGCGCGGCGCTCCGGGTTCAGCCACAAGGCCGGAAGGGGTCTGGGCTCCCGCTCCATCTGGAGACGGGCCTGGTCGAGATGATTGAGGTAGAGATGCGCGTCACCCAGTGTGTGCACGAAGTCCCCCACCTCCAGATCGCAGACCTGGGCGACCATGTGGGTGAGGAGCGCATACGACGCGATGTTGAACGGCACTCCGAGGAAGATGTCGGCCGAGCGCTGATAGAGCTGACAACTCAGCCTTCCGCCTGCAACGTAGAACTGGAAAAGGGTGTGGCACGGTGGCAGAGCCATCTCGTCGACGTCCGCCACGTTCCACGCGCTGACGATGTGCCTGCGGGAGTCCGGCTTCTCCTTGATCGTCCGGATCACACGCTCGATCTGGTCGACGTGCCCGCCATCGGGGGTCGGCCACGATCGCCACTGGTAGCCGTAGATGGGGCCCAACTCACCCTGTTCGTCGGCCCACTCGTCCCAGATGGTGACACCGTGGTCCTGGAGCCACTTGACGTTGGTTGAGCCCCGCAGGAACCAGAACAGCTCGGCGATGACCGAGCGGAGGTGGACCTTCTTCGTGGTGACCACCGGGAACCCGGTGGTCAGATCGAAACGCATCTGGTGGCCAAACACGGACAGGGTCCCGGTGCCCGTCCGGTCGGCCTTCTCGACCCCATCGGTGATGACTCGAGTGAGTAGGTCGTGGTACTGCAGCACCCGCGCATCGTACCGGTGTGGCACGTCTGGGTGGCGTCAAACGCTCGCCCGATCCCCACCTGACCGTGGTTATGGTTTCGAGCATGGCCAAGTTCGACGTGGATGCGATGCTGGAGAGATACGCGCAACGGGCGAACGCTGTTCGCGAGCGCCCTCTGCCGCCTGTAGCGGGTGAGGAACGACAGAAGTTCCTCGACCAGGCTCAGACCGATTTCACAGATTTCGCCCTCATCGCCAACGCGACGTGGGAAATCGACGGCACACATCTGCTCCTGAAGATCCCGCTTCAGGGCGGCGACTGAGGCCGGACCCGGATGCTCGATCAGCGTCTCGTGATCGTGTCCGGAAAGGGTGGAGTCGGCAAGTCGGCGGTCACGGCGGCACTGGCCCTTGGAGCGCAACGGCACGGCCTCAGGATCCTGGCTGTGGAGATGGAGACCGGTGGCGGTCTCTCCGCCCATTTCGGCACGGGCCCTCTCGGATTCGCGCCCCGGGAGGTGAGGCCGGGGATGCATGCCATGCACATGGTCCGCTCCGAGGCCCTACTCGAATACCTCTCGTTGCAGCTCAGACTGCCCGGTCTGGGGAGATTCGGCGCCATAGCCCGCGCCTTCGACGCGTTGGCGACGGCGGCTCCTGCGGTACGAGAGATCGTGACCATCGGCAAGATCCTCTGGGAGGTGAGAGAGGATCGCTGGGACATGGTCCTGGTCGACGCCCCACCCACCGGTCAGATAGCCAGCTACCTGAGGGCCCCGACCAGCATCACCGAACTGGTGGCGACGGGCCGGATCAGCCACCAGGCGGAGTGGATGACGGCGACGCTCGCCGACCCGGCTTTGACGAGGATGATCGTTGTCACTCTCGCCGAAGAGCTGCCCACCACCGAGACCGAGGACACACTGGCCTGGATCGATGCCTCCGGCGTGGTCACCACACCCACCGTCATCGCCAACCGGGTCCTCGATCCGATACGGGTGACGACCCCGGCCGGCGTTGCCGGCGAGATGGTGACGCTGCACAAGGCTCTCGTCGCCGAGCAGCGCGAATGGCTCAAACGGCTGCCACCCGATCTGGCCCTCCCCTACATGTTCGGCCTCTTCACCCCCACCGAGGTCGCTGCCCACCTCAGTGACCGGCTGGAGGGCCTCGAGTGACCAAGACCGTTCTCGTCACCGGCGCCGGAGGCGTGGGCAAGACCACGTTCTCGGCCGCCCTGGCGGTGACGGCCGCCCGCCGCGGGGTGCGCACGCTCGTGGTGACCGTCGACCCGGCTCGCCGTCTCGCCTCGGCCCTGGGGATCGAGCATCTCGGGGACGAGCCACAGCCACACGGGGAGGAGCCGAACCTCTGGGCTGCGATGCTCGACTCGATGGCGTCGTGGCGGGCGGTGGCTATGCGGCATGCCGACCCCACGGTGGCGACGAGGCTGGCCGACAACGAGTTCTTCCGGGCCGCATCGGAGCACTTCCCGGCCTCCCAGGCCTACGCGGCCGCCGACCAGGCGGCCACATTCGTGCAGGCCAGGGCATGGGACCTGGTCGTCATCGACACCCCTCCCTCCGGTGGCGGCATCGACTTCTTCACCGCACCCGCACAGATGGCAGATCTGGTGGGGGGACGACTTCTCAGATGGATCACCGGTGGCCCTCTGCCCGGTCGGCGCTTCTTCTACGATCGTGCTGCCAGACCGGTGCTGCGCATGGCGGACACGATCCTCGGCTCCGGTCTGCTGGAGAGAGTCTCCGAGTTCCTGATCGACTTGAGGACCACCTACGACGGGGTCGCCCGACGGGGCAGGGAGATCGAGCGCGTGCTCCGCGATGCATCCATCCTGGTGATCACAACCGCAGACCCCGCTCCCGTCAGCGAGGCCGTGCGCTTCTACCGCCAGCTCCCCGATATCGCATCCGTGCCGGCTGCGGTGGTGTTCAACCGGTCGCTCCCACCGGCATGGTCCTCGACCGTTCCCGACCCCGATCTCCCCGCCGCGGTCAGCCACGTCGTAGCCCAATGGAGCGCCGAGACCCTGCGTCAGGCCGATGCCCGCGGGGAGTTCTCCACACGCTACGGAGCCAGGGTGGCCACCGTTCCCTGGCAGCCTGACGCCCCGACCGACCTCGCCGGGCTCGAGACCTTGCTGCGGGAATCCGAAGGAATCCCCTGGACGGAGCTCCTGCCTGACGTCTGGAGGCGCTAGCCGGCCTGGATGGATCACGCCGGGTCCCGGTTAGCCTGACCGTATGGCCACTGCAGCGGCGTTCTTCGACCTTGACCGGACCCTCATCTCGGGTGCGTCCGCTTTCGCGTTCGGGATCGAAGCCTGGCGTCAGGGCATGGCATCCCGGCGTGACATCTCCAGGTGGGCGGCGGGAGCGCTCAACTTTCTCATCACCGGCGACAAGGGGGGTGACGGCAACGTCGATCTCCGCGGCGAGTTCTTGACACGAATCGCGGGCGTGTCCGTCGCGGACCTCGATCAGATCGGCCAGACCGTGGTGCCCAAACTCGTTGCGCGGGTGCGGCCCGAGTCACGGAAGCTGATCTCGATGCATCACGAGGCCGGGCGGGAGACCTGGATCGTGTCGGCGAGCCCGCAAGGCC
>JBAVPF010000419.1:0-3070 GCA_049692815.1 Acidimicrobiia bacterium | reverse complement strand
TGTAATCCCAGCGACCGGCATTGAGACCGGCTGCGTGCTCACGAAGCTCGTAGAGGATCTCGTCCATCTCGAATGCGGCGAGCACGTTCTCGATGAGCACCGTCGCCTTGACCGTTCCCCGCTCGATCCCCAGGCGATCCTGTGACCAGAGGAAGACGTCGTTCCAGAGTCGAGCCTCCAGATGGGACTCCAGCTTGGGCAGATACACGAAGGGGGCTGTCCCGTTGGCGAGCGCCGCACGACCACCGTGGAGCAGGTAGAGCCCGAAATCGAACAGGGAGGCCGACATGGGCCGGCCATCGACGAGGAAGTGCTTCTCGTCGAGATGCCATCCGCGGGGACGGACCACGAGCGTGGCGGTCTCGTCGGCGAGGGTGTAGTGCTTGGCATCGGTCTTCAGCTCCAGGGTGCGGTCGTAGGCATCGACCAGGTTGAGATGGCCCTCGAGGAGGTTGTCCCAGGTGGGTGAGGTGGCGTCCTCGAAGTCGGCCATGAAGACCTTGGCGCCCGAGTTCAGGGCGTTGATCATCATCTTTCGATCGACCGGGCCTGTGATCTCAACGCGTCTGTCGGCGAGATCGGGGTGGACCGGTGGTATGACCCAGTCTCCCTCCCTGACATAGGCCGTGGCCTCCATGAAGTCGGGGCGCTCACCGGCGTCGAGGAGCTTCTGACGCTCCACACGTCGTTCCAGGAGCTGGCCGCGCCGCCAGCCGAACTCGTTCTCCAGGTCGATGAGAAAGACGACGGCCTCTTCGGTGAGGACCCGACGTTCCAAATCGTTCTGACCAAACTGATTCATAAGACATAAGTTTCTTGTTCATTCGCTTGACATCTGAATCAGATGGGGCACAAGATTGCCTAATCTTTCGCAAGGAGAACAAATGACTGAACCTCGATCCACGGATCAGCTCATTCTGGGACGGCGGGTACGGCACTACCGCGCCCGGGCCGGGCTCACCCTCGATCAGCTGGGGGCCCTCGTGGGCAAACCGGCTCCTTATCTGTCCCTTCTGGAGAACGGTCGCAAGGAGCCGAAGCTCAACCTGATGATGGAGATCGCCCGCGCTCTCGAGGTCGACATCTCGGAGCTGCTCGAGCCTGCCGCCCCCTCCCGACGCGATTCGCTGGAGATCGCTTTGATCCGCTCCCAACAGAGCCCCCTGTTCGACAGCCTCGACATCCCCCGCATAAAGCCGACCGCCAAGATCGACAACCAGACGCTTTCCCACATAGTCGGCCTCCACGACGCGATCAGACAGAAGTCGAGTCTGCATTCGGCTGGATCCGAGGACGTGCGCCGGGCCAACGGTGCCGTACATGCCGATCTGATGGCACGTGACGGCTATCTCCCTGACATCGAGGCTGCGGCCCGCGAGGCGTTGACAGCGTGCGGCTACGCCGGTGACGGCCCTTTCTCCTCCCGGAACCTGATCGACCTCACCGCCAGCGTCGGCTTCGAGCTGGCCCAGATCGAAGACATGCCCCCGTTCGCCCGGTCGATCATCGACACCCAGAACCACCGCATCTACATCGCACAGCGCAACGAGCTGAGGACACGTCAGGCGAGGAAGGCGGTGCTGCAGACCGTGGCCGGCTTCGTGCTCGGCCATACACCCGAGCCGGACCTCGACACCTTCCTCCGCCAGAGGATGGAGTCCGCCTACTTTGCCACCGCAGTCCTCGCACCTGAGGACGCCGCCGCCGCCCGGCTGCACGTCGCCAAGAGAAGCCACGACATCGACCCCGAGGACGTCAAGGAGCTGTTCTACCTGTCCTACGAGATGGCGGCGTGGAGGACGGCCAACCTCCTGACCAGACATCTCGGGATCAAATGTCACCTGCTCGTCAGTGACGAGATGGGTGTGGTCGTCAAGGGCTACGCCAACGACGGGGTGCCGGTCCCCAGGGATGCACATGGTGGGATCGAGACACAGAGGCTCTGCCGTCGCTGGGGCAGCAGGAGGACCTTCGAGTCCCAGGACCGTTTCGCCACACATCGCCAGTACACGGACACGCCCGAGGGGACATTCTTCTGCACGACTCACGTGGAGGCCGGGCGGGAGCCGGTCTATGCGATAACCCTTGGAACCCGTTTCGATGACGCACGGTGGTTCCGGGGACGGGACACCGAGAACCGGGAAACGTCGACCTGCCCGGCCCCGGAGTGCTGCCGGACGGCGAGCACCGACCTGGCCGAGCGGTGGGCCGACAGCGTGATCGTCTCGGCACGCTCGCAATCTCGCATCCTCGGCCTGATGGCGCCGGACCCGTACCCCGAGCTCGATATGCCCCAGGTTCTCTCGGTGGTGGAGGCGCACGCCGGCTGAGCCGTCGCGCGCCGCGCCGCTCCCGTTCTATGCGGCTTCGACGTAGGACTGGATGCGCGGAGCAACCAGGTCGATGATCTCCGCCACCGACACGCTGGCTATCGGCTCCAGCCTCATCACGTACCGCGTCATCGCCACCCCCACGAGATGTGAGGCCATGAGCAGCGCACGCAACCGCGGGCTCTCCCCTTCGATCTTGGGGGCGATGCGCTCCAACAGCAGCGACGTCAGGAACTGGCGGAAGGCCAACACCGCCCTGTCCTCGCCTCCGGTCGCCGACCTCAGTATCCCCAGCAACGAGGTTCTGGCCTCCTCCTGCTCCCAGACGGCGAAAAAGGTCTCGGCGAGACGACGCCCCAGGTCGTCGCCCCCCTCGCCGAGCACGGCATCCAGAGCCTCTCCCGCCGAGCCGGAGAGGTCGATCGAGGCGGCAAACAGGCGATCCTTGGTGCCGAAGTAGTGATGGATCAGCGAGGGGTCGACCCCGGCATCGGCGGCGATCGCCCTCATCGTGGCGCGGTCGTACCCGTTGGCGGCGAATTGACGACGCGCCGCCTCGAGGATCTCCGATCTCGTGTCCGGCGAGCCCGCCCTACGACCCGCTCCCCTGCTGCTCATGACGAGAAGGACACGAAGGCTTCCTCGAAGGTCGCCGGCACCTCGGTGGCCGTCCCGCCGGGTGCAACCGCCCCCGCCACTGTCGCCAGGTCGAGCCCCACGACTCGCCAACCGTGGTTGTC
>JBAVPF010000418.1:0-16056 GCA_049692815.1 Acidimicrobiia bacterium | reverse complement strand
TCTCGTGACGCAAGAGGGCCCCGAACGCCTGGCTCGCCCTCGCCCTGTGGGCGGAGAGACTCACGCCGCCCGTTCCCGCACCGTCTCCCCGATGTCGATCCTACGAACGCGGCGGATGGCAGGTATCAGCGAGAAGCCGGCCACAACCAGCATCGCGAGGACGCTGAACACGATGCTCAGTGGTCTCATGGCGAAGTCGAGGGTGAAGGCGTCGACAGAGAACTGTCGCATGAAGTAGATCCCGACCACGTACCCGAGAGCAGCACCGGGGAAGACGCCGATGACCGTGAGCATGATGTTCTCGAACGCTATGAGTCGGGCGATGCCGCCGTGGGAGAGCCCGTTCGCCCGCATGGTTGCGAACTCGCCCGAGCGCTCCGCCACGTTGACGGAGATCGCGTTGTACATGAGAGCGAACGCCATGGCGCCGCCCAGGGCGAGCATGAACCCGATGAAGGCGTAGAAGAGCCCGAGGAAACTCTGCACCAGGTCGTAGAGGGCGCGGGAGTCGGCAACGAAAGCAACCTCGGCAAGCGAGCCGATATCGTCGAGGACTGTCTGTCGATCGGTGACCCCGGGATCGAATCTCGCCTGAAGCTGAGAGACCGTGGGTGACGCCATCGTGTCCGCCCCGACGATGTTCGCCATGACGCTCCTGTCCATGTAGAGGACGATGCCGACCGGCTCGTCCAGGAAGCCGACGAGCTTCTCGGTGAAGCTCGTCTTCAGGGTGGGAATCGACACGGTCAACTCGTCGCCGACCGCGACGTCCAGATGGTCGGTCAGACCCGACCCCGCCAGGATCCCGCTCGCCGGGATACCGTCGGGGAACCCGTGCATGACCGTCCCCTGCTGGTACCCGACGAGACTCGTGGCGAACGACTTCCCGTCGTACCTGGCAGTGGCATCCAGCCGGGAGACGACCTCTACCGCAGACACGCCGGGAACGGCGGACACCGGCCCGGTGACGTCCCCGTTGATCGTCGTGGACAGGGCCACGTCGGCATCCTGCAGCGAGACCTCTCCGAACTGCTTGTCGAGCATTACCACGATGGAGTCGAGCATTCCCCACGACACCATGATCAGGATGAGACCCAGGATCACTCCGAGGATCGTGGCCAGGCTCCGCCGCTTGTTGCGACCCAGGCCACGCAGGATCATCAGCCAGCGGACGGGCAGACGGCGCAGTGGCGGGACGACCTTCTCGAACCAGCTGGGACGCCCCGGCTCCGGAGGTGTCGCCCCCCTCATCGCTTCCGCCGGGCTCACCTTGAATGCCCGTCTCGCCGGAGCCCAGGCTCCGAGGGCGCCGGCCCCGAGCGCGAACACCATCCCGATGATCGGCGTCTCCCAATGGAACGAGCGCACCGTGTCGGGGATGTCGAGCTGTGCGGTGTAGACGCCGGTGATCCCGTAGGCGGCGGCCATTCCCAGCAACAGACCGGCCAGGCCCGCCCAGAAGCCGAGACGAAGCCCGAAAGAGAGGTAGTGGCGGAGGATCATTCGTCGGCTCATCCCGGAGGCGCGCAGCGTCCCGATCGTCGCTCGTTGCGCAAACACGATCCTGGTGAGCAGGACGAATGCGGCCATGCCCGCCGCGCTCATGAACAGGATCGGGAACAGGACCGACATCGAGGCGAAGCCGTTCACGTCGAGGAGGAGAGTCGAGTTGGACGGGTGATTGGCCCTCGTGATCACGTCCGAGGCATCTGCGGTCTCGGCGGCGGCGCGCACCAGGCCGTCTGTCGTCTCGACGTCGGCACCTTTCTCGTAGGTGACCAGCACGTCGTCGCGCGCGGCTTGCGTGGGGAACTTGGCGGTCAGGTCGCTCGAGGCGAAGACGACCCCGAAGGTCTTGGGAAGCGGGAATATGTCCTGGTTGTCCCGCGCCGGCCAGATGTACTCGGCCGAAATCGCCACCCCGGCCACCGTGGCCTTCAGCCAGCTGCCCCCGGCGAGCACCTCGACGGTGTCGCCTACACCGATGCCGAACTGCTCCGCCATGTGGGTCTCGATGACCACCGCCGTGTCGTCATCCGGGCTCAGGTAGTCACCATCGACCACGTCGATCTTGTCCACGGCCGGCTGTTGCTCCGGCGGGTAGGCCACCACCCGCCCGAGGAACGTGTCCCCGTCGACACGCATCGGGATGTCGGCCTCGAGACGCGCCTCGGCCTGAGCGACGCCGTCGATCTGCCGGGCGGTGTCGGCGAATCCGGCGTCCACGCCTATCACGTTGATGTCGGCGAAGGCGAGACGGTCATAGGTGGCGTTGTAGGAGCCGTCCAGGTTTCGATAGGAGTCGTACGTGCTGGCGAAGAGCATGACCCCGAGTGCAATTGTCACCGACACGGCCAGGAACTGGCCTCTCTGACGACGGACGTCGCGCTTTCTCTTGGTGTCGAGGAGGCTCACCAAGTGACGCTCTCGGGGTCGGCGGGGTCGCTGTTGGTACGCACGTCCAGCACCTCACCGTCCCTGAGCTCTATGACACGATGAGCCACACGGGTTATGTCGGTGTTGTGGGTCACCGTGAGCACCGAGCGTCTCCCGTCGGCGACGGAGTTGCGCAGCAGGGCGAGGATCTGGACTCCCGTAGCGACATCGAGGGAGCCCGTAGGCTCGTCGGCGAGAAGAAGCGGCGGGTCCTTCACCAGGCCGCGCGCGATCGACACTCTCTGCTGCTGGCCACCCGACATCTGCCCCGGAAAGGCGTCGAGCCTGTCGCCGAGACCTACCTCCTCCAGAACCGTCCTGGCCCTGTCGACGGCGTTCTCCCCGGTCAGCTCGGCGATCAACGCCACGTTCTCCAATGCCGTGAGCGTGGGAACCAGGTTGAAGAACTGGAAGATGAAGCCCACCGAGTTGAGCCGATAGTCGGTCTGCTCGTCGTCGTCCATGCCGGCCAGATCGCGGCCGTCCGCCTCCACCGAACCGGCCGTAGGCGATTCGAGCGCCCCCACCTGGTTGAGAAAAGTGGTCTTCCCCGATCCCGAGGCTCCGAGAAGGACCACGAACTCGCCCTTGGGGATCTCCACGGTCACGTCCCGAAGGGCGCGCACCGCGGTATCTCCTTCACCGTAGGTCTTCGAGAGACCCGAGGTCCGTACCGCAGCTGTCATCCAAGCTCCTTTCCAACATCTCGACTATGGCGCGAGTGTCTTTCATTTGCAAGTCACTATCAGAATCTGGTGATCCGGGATACCATGCACATGTGACCATGGAACGACCTGGAGATTCGGAGCTCCCTCTCCGGGAGCGCAAGAAGCTGCAGACCAAGCGTCGGATCAAGGCAGTAGCCCTGGAGTTGCTCGGAGAGTCGACCTACGAAGAGGTGACGGTCGAGCAGATAGCCGATCGCTCCGACGTCTCGCCCAGCACCGTCTACCGCTACTTCCAGACCAAGGAGGGGATCTTTCTCTGGGACGAGTTCGACGAGGCCGTTCTCAGCGATTTCACGAGACATCTCAGGGAGACAGACCCGATCACGGCACTGACGAGCGCCATGGCCGACAGCCTCTCCGAGACACTCGACCAGGACCTGGATCAACTCGCTCGCGACTACATGGCGCTGATCGACCGGGTGCCGCAACTGCGACAGTCGTTCGCCGTCCAGATCGACGAGATGAGGACAGCCCTCGCTGCGGAGGTCGGCGCGGCCGGATGGCCCGCCCTCGACTCGGCCGTGTTCGCCGGCTCGATGGTGGGCATGTTCATCGGGGCCCTGGAGACCTGGGTCTCCCAGGCCGGGGTCGAACCTCTCTCCTCGGTATTGGAGAGAGCCACCCGAATGATCGTCGGAGGGTTTGGGACTGTCTTTCCTGGTGAGGAGGGCATACCCGGTTCTTCCCAGCCCGGTTGACCAAGAACGAAGCGAACACCGAGTGACCGCGTGCGTTGGGCCCGATCGTTAGCCTCGCCGACCACATGGACATCACCAAGACCGTCTTGTCGGCCGCGGCGAGCGCGGCAGATCGACTCAATCCGGTGACTGCCGGTCCAGCGGCTCCAATCGCCGTCGAGGCGGTGATGGATTCCTTCGGCCCGTCATTGATGCCCCGGGCCTCGCTGCATCAGGGCATCGCCGCGGGTCTGGCGGTCCTTGCAGCGCGTGTCGTCGGTGTCTCCGTCGACTCGATGGCGCGAAAGGTCGCACCCGACTCCTCACCTCTGGTCTGGAAGATCGCAACACGGGCAGCGATTGCCGCCGGTGGCTCTGCCGTTGCCTCCATAGACGAGAGGGCCGACGAATCGACTGCTCTGGCTTCTCTTCGCAGCGCCGGGCGTCTCGCCACATTGGGTGCGGTCGGGGGAGTCATCCACGAGGTGGGCCGTGACATCGAGAAGCGATTCGGCTCCCCGGTAGTCCCCGTCGTCACCGGGCTCGGCGGATTTGCCTACGCGGCGAGCCGGTGGTCGCGCAACCTGAGCACCCGGAACGGTGTCGTGGAGCGTTGGACGGCCGACGACAAGCCTGCGGAGCTACTGCCTTCCATTGGCATTGGCGCGGCCATCGCGGTGAGCGGACGGCTCTTGGGGCAAGGGTTCCTGACGTCGCGGAGGAATCTCGCCGCGTATATGGGCGATACGGTCGGCGCCCGCGTGATCGGGAGGGCCATCAACACCGCCGTCTGGGGCGCAGGGGTCGCCGCTTCCTACCGGGCGGTGGTCGCCCGGCTCTCCCGTGCCAACTCGAAGGTCGAGCCCGCTTTCTCCCAACCACCTACGACTCGCTACGTGTCAGGAGGGCCAAGGAGTATCTCGCCCTTCGAGCAGCTCGGTCTCCAGGGCCGACGCTACGTCAGTGAGGTCGTGACGCCAGACGTGATCGAAAGCACTCTTGGCGACAAAGCGGAGAAGCATCCGATTCGCGTGTACGTCGGTGTCGAGTCCGAGCCCCTCTATGCGACCGGCCGCTCAGAGCTGGCCCTCGACGAGATGGAACGCCTGGGCGCCTTCGAGCGGGAATACCTGCTGCTGGTCTCGCCCACGGGGACAGGCTGGGTGGACCACACAATGATCGAGTCGGCCGAGATACTGGCTCGTGGTGACATCGCCACTGCCTGCATCCAGTACGGCAAGGCGCCGTCCTTTCTGGAATTGCAGGGCATCTCGTTGGGTCGCGTTCAGTTTCGCCAGTTGCTCTGGGGAGTCCACCAACGTCTTCGGGCGATTCCCGAGGAGGCCCGGCCGAAAGTCCTCGTGTTCGGGGAGAGTCTTGGGGCATGGACCAGCTCCGACGTCGTCATGGACCTCGGGATGGCCGGGTTCGACCACTACGGGATCCACCGCGCCCTCTGGTTCGGGCTGCCCGGGCTGGCCCGATGGTCGAAGACGGGGATGCATGAGGGACGGAATCCTCTGGTACCTGAGGGCACGGTCGCGGCATTCGACCGTTTCTCCCAGTACGAATCCCTCGGGAAGCGAGCCCGAGACAAGCTGCGGGCCCTCGTCGTGGACCATGACAACGACCCCATCGCGCAGATGTCACTTCGCCTCGCTGTGAAACGGCCCGGATGGTTGGACGGAGATCGGGGACGCGGTGTCGCCGAGTCCATGAGGTGGGCTCCCGTGATGACCTTCATCCAGGTCGTCATCGACGCGATGAATGCGATGGTCGTCGTCCCCGGCGAGTTCAAGTCGTTTGGCCACGACTACCGCGCCGACACCGCCGAGTTCGTCCTCCATGGGTTCGGGTTCCCCGACGTGAGCGTGGATCAACTCGAAGCGCTCAAGGAGACTCTGATCGCGCGGGAGCTCGATCGTGGGCAAAGGATCACGGAAGGATCGGTCCCCGGAGACCAATCGGCCCAGATCCAGTGAGCGGAGCACAGCCATCAGGACCCCGGCAAAGCTGACATCGGGGCGAAAGGCCAGATGTAAAAGGTCTACGGGCCGTATCGGTGCCGCTTCGATCGGACCAGCCTTGACATTGATTCACCCTTTGGATGTCGAAAGGTTTGGGGATGTCCACTACGACCACTCCCATTCGGGTGGGAAGCCGCTGGCGCGTCGTGCTCGGAGCGGTGTTGATCCAACTCTGCCTCGGGGCCATCTACGCATGGTCGGTGTTCACACCACCCTTGAAGGACGCTGGCTGGAGCAATGTCCAGACTCAGATCGTGTTTGCCATGGGCCTGGCCGCGTTCGCAGTCGTGATGGTCATGGCCGGACGCCGGCTCAACACATGGGGTACTCGTCGGCTCGCACTGGCCGGTGGGCTGACCCTGGGAGCCGGTTACGTGCTGGCCTCTCTCGGCGGGGGCACCAGCTTCTGGCTCATCCTCCTCGGCGTGGGAGTCATCGGCGGCGTGGGGATCGGGCTCGCCTACGTGGTCCCCATTGCCGTTGGGATGAGATGGTTCCCGGACCACAAGGGGATGATCACCGGGGTGGCGGTCGCCGGGTTCGGCTTCGGGGCCCTCGGCTGGGTCAAGATCGCCGACTCGTGGGGAAGCCTGATAGACAACATCGGGCTCGACGGGACCTTCCTCGCCTACGGGCTCGCCTTCGCCGCCATCACCTCGCTCGGATCGCTCTTCATGGACATGCCGCCCAAGGGCTGGCTTCCGGCCGGTTTCTCGGCGCCGGAGGTCGCAGGCGAGGGTGGTGAGGACTTCACCCCGCGCGAAATGCTGCGCACACCTCAATTCCACCTGATCTCGCTCACGTTCGCCGTCAGCGCCGGTGCCGGTCTGATGGCGATCGGGTTGATGAAGCTCTACCCGATCGAGGCCCTCACCGGGACCGGCCTGGCCGATACCGAGGCGAGCCTCATCGCCGGTACCGCCATGGCCGTCTTCTTCAGCCTGGCCAACGGGGCCGGCCGTCTCGTCTGGGGTGTTCTCAGTGACAAGCTGGGAAGAAAGCGCTCGGTCGTCACCATGGCCGCCACCCAGGGAGTGTTCCTGTTCCTGTTCATCCCGATGGCCGGCTCCGAGTACTTGCTCTATCTGGCGGCGACGCTGATCGGGTTCAACTTCGGCGGCAACTTCGCCCTGTTCCCCGCCCTCACCGCCGACGAGTTCGGCAACCAGGTGGTGGGGCAGAACTACCCATGGGTGTTCCTCTCCTACGGCGCCGGTGGGATCGTGTTCCCGATCCTCGGCGGGTGGCTGGGCGATCTTGGCAATTTCCCGCTGGCCTTCTCCATCTGCGGGGCGGCCTGCCTGGTGGGAGCAGCGGCCAGTGCCATAGTGTTCCCGCCGCACCACGAAGAGGCGGTGAAGGCGTTCTCGGTGCACGGGTTCCTCCACAACGCCCACCTCTACGACCACGAGATGGTCTGAGTCGGTGTCCCCCGGGACCGATTGCGACAGGTGAAGCGGGGTGGTCGGTGTGAGTCGGCGGCAGCCTCGGGCAAGAGACGAGGAGCAGATGAGACGGGGTAGGGGAGCAATGGGGCGACGCTGCGTCGTCCTGGTGCTCTCACCCCTCCTCGTCATCACGAGTTGTGGTGGAGCCGAGTCGTCGCCGACGTCCTCGACAGTTGCCACGACGAAGACAACCGCGGGTACCACCACTGCCCCTACCGTGACCACCACCAGCTCGACGACGACAACCCGCCCACCGTCCACGACAACTCTCCCACCGCCGACAACGACACCCACGCCCACCACGACCCCGGTGTCCTCACCCGCCGAGACGGTCTGGCAGGTGAACACTTCACAACCGGTCCTCGCCCTGACATTCGACGCAGGCTCGGACCGTGGCTCTGCCAAGGAGATCCTGACTCTCCTGGACGAGCGTCAGATCAAGGCGACCTTCGGGATGACCGGTCGCTGGGCAGAGACAAACCCTGACCTGGTGCTGAGAATGATCGCCGAGGGCCACGCCCTGATGAATCACACCTACGACCACCCCCACATGGAAACGCTCACCACCTCTGAGCGCCTCGACCAACTGTCGATGACCGAGACGATCATCCAGGAACTGACGGGGACAACCACCAAGCCGTATTTCCGACCCCCTTACGGGGCCTACAACAACCGGGTCCTCGCCGATGTTGGAGCGGCCGGCTATCGCTACTCGGTGATGTGGACTGTCGACTCCTTGGGTTGGAAGGGCTTGTCCCCCTCCGAGGTTGCCGAACGGTGTCTGAACGGGGCCCAGCCAGGTGCCATCCTCCTTCTCCATGTCGGGGCGGCGTCCACCGACTTCGAGGCCCTGCCTGACATCCTCTCCGGTCTCACCGAGGCCGGTTATCAGTTCGCCACCATTCGGGAGTTGCTGCCATGAGACGTCTGTTCGCCCTGGCCCTTGCCACCACCATCCTCGGCGCATGTGCGATCGAGCCTGCGGAGACCACCACGACATCGCCGCCATCCACGTCCAGCACGGGTTTCGCCTCGACCACCTCGACTCTTCCGGCGACCACCACGTCTACGACGATGCTGCTGCCCGTCGGCGAGGAGACTCCGGTCTACTTCTTCTTCCAGGGCTATCCGGTCGAACCCGGTCCCTATGTCGTGCCGGTGGCCCGCCCGGTCGGTGACGACATCGAGGACGCTCTGCGGGCTCTCCTCGAGGGAGTCACCGAAGACGAGGCAGGGATGGGGCTGTCGTCGACCATCCCCGGGGGCACGAGCCTGCTCGGCGTCGATGTCGCAGACGGGGTCGCTGCCGTTGATCTGAGTCGCCAGTTCGAGTCGGGCGGTGGCTCGTTGAGCATGATGGGAAGAGTCGCCCAGATCGTCTACACCGCGACGAGCTTCGACGACGTGGAGGCGGTCCGCTTTCTTCTCGAGGGTGTCGCCATTGAGTTCCTGGGAGGTGAAGGCCTGATCATCGACGAACCACAGACACGCGCCGACTATGTGGACCTGACTCCGGCGATCCTCGTCGAAGAGCCGCTCTGGGGATCGACGATCACGTCTCCGGTCACCATCTCGGGACAGGCCCTCACCGACTCGGGGTCGGTCTCCTATGTGCTCGTCGACGCCGACGGTCTTATCATCGCCGAGGGAGAGATACCGGTGACACCAGGCCAACGAAGCCAATTCAATACGACGCTGGACATGGTTGAGATACCGCACCCCGGTCTGGGGTCGATCATCGTCTTCGAGCTCACCGAAGACGGGGCCCAGATCCACGTCCTCGAATACCCCCTTCAGGTCGGCTGACCGAGAACTTCGACCAGGCGCGGTCGTCCGTGCCTCGTTTCCGTATCCTGTGAATCCGGTTGGCACCGGCCACTCCGCGCCCGCTCGGCCACGAGCACCGCGACAATCGGGATGCCCACGAAGGTGCTCTCACGGAGCACCTTCGAGATGGTGACCTCGTCATCTCGCCCGATTCCGATGTTTCAGCGAGACGTCTTGGGCTGGCTTGTCAAACGCCCAGCCGTGGCCCGAGAGCCAAAAGACCCTTCCCGGCCACAAGGAAGGAAAGAAGATGGAACCGATGCGCGCGTTTGGGGCAACCCGTCACGAAGGCCTCGGTCGATGTCACCCTCACCAGCGTTCGGGCCGGGGCGCAGCCAGAGTCGGCGCGACGACTCCGGGCCTCTGACCGAGGAGAAGGAGTTGTGGACAGGTGACCCATTCGGCGATCGCCACGAGTGACCTGCCCCACGGAGCCGGGAAGACGACGGCGCTCGAGGTGAGCCAGACTGCGGGACTTCCGCCGCAAGAGGTGATGGAGCTTCTCGGGACGACGCCTCGCGGGCTCGGTCAGGCGGAGGTGGAGCGCCGCAGAGCCCAGTACGGGCCCAATACGGTTTCACCTGCACCACGACCTCGTCTGCTCAGGAGGTTCTCCGCCAACTTCGGCCATCTGATGGCGATCCTTCTCTGGGTAGCCGGGGGTGTCGCCCTCATCGCCGGCCTTCCCGAGTTGGCTGTCGCCGTCTGGGTCGTCAACGTCATCAACGGGCTCTTCAGCGCCTGGCAGGAGCACAAGGCCGAACAAGCAACCAGGGCCTTGCTACAGCTACTCCCGACGACTGCGCTCGTGGTCAGAGATGGCCAGCCCGAGCAGATCGAGGCAATCGATCTCGTGCCGGGAGACATCGTCATCCTGGAGGAAGGCGACCATGTCTCTGTCGATGGACGACTCGTCGAATCTGTCAACCTCCGGGTGGATCAGTCGACACTCACCGGTGAGTCTCGACCCGTGCACAAGGCGAGCCGGGCCTGTGCGACGCATGGGCTGAATCCTCTCGAGATACCGAATCTGGTCTTCGCGGGGACCACCGTGTCTGCAGGCCGGGGCCGGTTGGTGGCTACCGACACAGGTGACCAGACTCGCATTGGCGCCATTGCCGGCCTCACCCAGGGGCTCGAGGAGACGCTGAGCCCGCTCCAGGTCGAGATGAGGCGTCTGAGTGTCACCGTCAGCATCGTGGCCCTCGCCGTGGGAGGGGTCTTCTTCTTCCTCGGGCTTGGCCTCGGGGTCATGCCACCGGCAGAGGGCTTCATCTTCGCGCTCGGAATGATTGTCGCTTTCGTCCCGGAAGGGCTGCTTCCAACCGTCACCTTGGCTCTGGCCATGGGCACCCAGCGCATGGCAAAGCGCAATGCCCTCGTCAAGAAGCTCTCGTCTGTCGAGACACTCGGCTCGACCACGGTCATATGCACCGACAAGACAGGAACCCTCACGGCCAACCAGATGACGGTACGAGAAGTGGCCCTGGCCGGGGGAAGGGTCTACCGCTTCTCAGGGGTGGGATACAAACCGGTGGGGTCGGTAACCCCTCATGCGGACGAAGGTATACAGCGGCTTCTCACGTCAGCGGCGCTCGCCAGCAATGCTCGACTCCGTCAGGAGCGAGATGAGTGGACCGTGGTGGGGGATCCGATGGAGGGAGCGCTGCTCGTCGCCACATTGAAAGTCGGCCTCGACCCTGTCGTGATGTCCCGGCAATGGCCGCGTTTGCGAGAGGTCCCTTTCGACCCGAATCGGAAGCTGATGAGCACCGTCAACCGGGTGGGTGAGGAGATGATCGTGATGGTGAAGGGAGCTCCCGACGCCTTGCTCCCCCGGTGCGACACGATGCTCACCCCGGACGGATCCCTGCCCCTCACGGCAGGGGCCTTGAGCAATCTCGAAGAGCAGATCGAGACTTCGGCCCGTCAGGGGCTGAGAGTGCTCGGGGTGGCTCGTCGTGCCCTGGTCGCGATTCCTGACAACGAATCCGAGATGGAAACCGGCCTCGAATTCCTCGGTCTGGTCGCCATGCACGACCCCCCCCGTCCGGAAGTCGAGGTTGCCATTGGCAAATGCCGGAGTGCGGGGATCCGAACGATCCTCATCACGGGCGATCACGGAGTGACTGCCGAGTCGATCGGGAGGCGCACCGGCATCATCGACCCCGGTCCGATCCGCATCGTCAATGGTGTCGAGATCGACGTCATGAGTGATAAGGACCTCGACGACGTTCTGGAGCGAGATGTCTTGTTCGCAAGGGCCACGCCCGAGCACAAGCTGCGTGTTGTGAAAGCCCTCCAGACACGGGGAGATGTGGTGGCGGTGACGGGTGACGGGGTCAACGACGCCCCGGCCCTGAAACGGGCCGACATTGGTGTCGCCATGGGGGCGTCGGGAACCGATGTCGCCCGGGAGGCGGCAGACATGATCCTGCTCGACGACAACTTCGCCTCCATCGTGGCCGCCATCGAGGAGGGCCGTGCCGTCTACGAGAACATCAAGAAGTTCACCACCTACATCCTCACGTCGAACACCCCCGAGGCGATTCCCTTCATGGTCTTTGCCTTCTCGGGCGGAAGCATTCCCCTCGCTCTCGGCGTGATGCACATCCTCGCCGTCGACCTCGGGACCGATCTGGCGCCGGCTTTGGCCCTCGGAGCGGAGAAGCCGGAGCCCGACGTGATGCGGCGGCCCCCACGATCACTCTCCAACCATCTAGTCGACAGACGTCTACTCACCCGTGCCTACGTATGGCTGGGCCCCCTGCAGGCGGCCTTCGTCATGGCTGCATTCTTCGGCGCGTATCGACTCGCTGGCCACACCGGGTGGCTCGATCTGCCGGCAGAGGGCACGGTCTACGCCTCAGCGACGGCGATGGCCTTTGCCGCTGTCGTTGCCACTCAAATCGGGAATCTCTTCGCACAACGATCACAGAGGATTTCCGTTTTCCGCATGGGCCTGGGTGGCAATCGGCTCCTGTGGTGGGGCATCCTCACCGAGGTCGGCGTTCTCGCCGCCATCGTCTATGTGCCGTTCATGCAGGACCTGATAGGCACGGCGCCCTTCCCGCCGGAAGGCTGGCTATGGCTTCTGCTCGGAATCCCGCTGCTGCCCATGGCCGATGAGGTCCGAAAGGTTGTCCTGAGATGGAGAGAAGGAGGCAGGTGATGAGAATCCTGTTGCTGGGGTGTGGTCGGGTCGGATCCGGCCTCGCCTACCGCCTGGAGATCGACCGACACGAGGTGACAGTGGTCGATGCCGACAAGAAGGCACTGGATCGGCTCGGGAGGGGGTTCACCGGCACCGCGTTGGTGGGCGATGCCCTGGACCGCAAGCTTCTGGAGCGGGCAGGGATCGCCGATGTCGACGCCCTGGCCGCGGTCACCGGCAACGATGAGGTCAACGCGGTGGCCGCCCGACTGGCGGTGCGTCACTTTCATGTGCCTCGTGTGGTGGCCCGCATGTACGAGCCCCGTCAGGCGGAGCTGTACCGCAAACTCGGAGTACTCACAATCTCCCCGGTGGAGTGGGGCGTCACCCGCCTCGCCCAGCTGCTGACCGTCAGCGAGCTCGCCCGAGTCGGAGACGTGGGCGGTGGCAATGTGCAGCTCCTCGAGGCCAGGATCCCCCCGAGTCTGGGCGGGCGGACGGCCGAGGAGCTCGAGATACCCGGCGAGGTGAGGGTGGTGGCAGTGACGCGCTCGGCAAGTACCCAACTGGCCAGTCGGAGTTCGACGTTGGAGTCCGGCGACATGGTGACCGTGGCTGTGGTCACCGGCGCGGAGCGGCGTCTGGAAGAGCTCTTGGGGAAGGGATAGGAGGCCGGCATGTCGTCTGTCTTAGTGGTTGGTGGAGGGAGGGTCGGGTCTCATCTCGCCTCGCTCCTCCTCGAAGGAGGCCATGAGGTCACGGTGGTCGAGGTCGACCAGAGCCGATCCGGCGGACTCGAATCCAGGGCTCGATTCGTCACCGGATCGGGGACCGAGGCCGAGGTCCTCGAAGACGCCGGGGTGAGGAATTGCGACGTCCTCGCCGCCGTCACCGGGATCGACGAGGCCAATCTGGTCAGCGCCGCCCTCGCCCGATTCGAGTTCGGCGTCCCCCGTGTGATCGCCCGGATCGTCGACCCTTCCAAAGCCTGGATGTACACCGAGGAGATGGGGATCGACGTCGCGCTCAATCAGGCCGACCTGCTCGCCCATCTCGTCGCCGAGGAGATGTCTCTCGGAGAGATGACCATCTTGCTCAAGCTACGCAAGGGCCAGTACGCACTGGTCGAGGAGAAGGTGGATCCCGAATCCAGCGTCATCGATCTGGGCTATCGCGACATCCAGTGGCCCGACAGGTGCCGCATCATTGCCATCCTACGAACCGGCCAGCTCATCGATCTCTCTCGATCGCGCATCCGGCCGGGCGACGAAGTCCTCGCCCTCGCGCCGTCGGAGACGACCTCAGACCTGGCGGCGCTCCTGGGCCCGGCATGAGACGGATGGGCACTGCGCATCACAACCCGAGCCCCTCACTCCCGCAGGAGTGTGATGGGGAGTGGTGATCTTTCAAGAACGACGTCTTTGACGGGTGATGGACGACCTCCGCAGGGCAAACGCCACCGGACTCATCTTCTGAACGCATCGACCTCGAGACTGCCCAGACGCGCCTCGGTCACACCGACCCCGGGCTCACCCTCGGCATCTACGCCCAGGCCACCAGCGAAGCCGACCGCCGCCCACCGCCTCGGCGAGAGATTCCGTCCGCTCCGAGACCAAGACCGTGGACGAGGCCTCGTGTAACGCGTGCAGTCTCGACTCGATTGTCCTAGCTCTCCACCACAATCAACACGTTGCCGCGCTTGCGTCCCCGTTCCACATGTCGATGTGCTTCGGGGATCTGCTCGAGCGTGTATCGCCGTTCTATGACCGCCCGCAACGCTCCCGCTTCGAGTAGCTCCCTCACCGCAAGCAGTTCCTCGATCGTCTCGTGCCTCCGGGTTTGCGTCGTGACGAAGGCACCGCTCTCGGCGAGGACTCCCGCGACGTGTTTGGCTGACCTCTTGCCGACGGCGTCGAAGATCAGGTCGTAGGTCTTGTCGGCGTGGGTGAAGTCCTGTTTGGTGTAGTCGATGACCTCGTCCGCTCCCAGCGATTCGACCAACTCGAGGTTTGAGGTACTGGAGACTCCAGTGACATGAGAACCGAGATGCTTGGCGATCTGAACCGCGAATGAGCCCACGCTCCCCGATGCTCCATTGACGAGGACTCTCTTGTCTGAGCCGACTCCGGCGCTTCGGAGGAAATGAAGGGCGGTCATCGCACCTACCGGCACCGGGGCAGACTCCTCGTAGCTGACGTTTGTTGGGATGGTCGCCACCAGGCCGTGAGCCGGAATCGTGATGTACTCCGCATATGAGCCCTGCCTGAGACCAGTGGTCGTCCCGAAGACTCGATCTCCGATCGCAAGACTGGTCACGCCTTCACCGACTTCCTCGACATCACCGGCGAACTCGTGGCCCAGGATGGACTTGGGTGTTTCGCCAACCAGACGCGTGACCAGCTTGGGCATCTTGCGGAGCACCACATCGCCTCTGGTGACACTCGTGGCACGAATCCTGACGAGGACCTCGCCCGGGTCAGCCGTCGGCTTTGGCACCTCGGTGAGAGCGAGACCGTCGGCTGAACCGGCCCTCCTGAGGACAACGGCCCTCATCGCGATCTACCGTCGGCGTAGAACCAGTTGGTCGCTCTGGTGTCCCGCGTAGCTGAGGGTTTGAGATGGTGGAAGACCTTGTCTTGTTCGTCACGATCGCAGAGATCGCCGGCGTCTTCGTTGGGTTCGCAGCCTTGATTGCGGTCACCCGGCGGTCCGAGATGGATGCCTCGCAACTCGGTCAGATCCGCGCCGTGGTCACGATCGGTCTGTTGGTGGTTGTCGCTGCTCTGATTCCGGTCAGCCTTGGTGCCTACGACGTTGCCGGTCACGCGCTCTGGCTCGTCGCCAGCGTCGTGTACTTGATTCTCAACTGGACGGTCATCTATCTGGCCTTGCGCCGACCGGAGAACCGTCAGCTGGCGGCCGCACAGGCACGGACAAAACCGGTGATGGCGGCGCTCTTCTGGGTGATGGAGATTCCGATTCAGGTTCCACTGCTGTTGGTTGTGTTCGGCGTGAACCCGGATCTCGACCTGGCTTTCTATATGACGGCGTTGGTCTTTCACCTGTTCGAGGCCGCCCTGGTCCTTGCCCAGCTGGTTTATACCCAGGTCGGCAGGCATCAGGCTTGAAGCGAGGGCGGTCATCAGTACCCCTCCGCTTGGTAGGTCACTCCCGGAGGCGGTGGGCCACCGGGCTTCAGCTCGTCGGAGGCCGTCCGGTCTTGTCTCAGCTCCGCCTCGAGGAAGGAAGTCACGTAATGCTTGACCAGGTCATGAGCCCGGCCGCGATCCCATGCCGGATCGGAGCAAAAGCCCAACGAGACCAGACTCATGATCCGGCGAGCGCTGTCGCATTCTCCGGCGAAGAGCATGTGTGCCCCGCCCTCGAAACCGATCTCGACCTTGTTCGTGCTGGCTACGTGTTCGTAGGTCAGCTCGGTTCCCCATCTGAATGGAGAGTCGACATCGGCCGTGCCGCCGACCGCCATCACTGGCATGGTGATCTCGCCCAACCCGGTGGGTCCGAAGACAGCGGCGTCGCCGGCAATCGTCACGATCGCATCCATTCGGGGATCCGACACCGTCGGCCACAAACCCGACGGAACTTCTTCGAGCCCGGCTAGTTCCGCCATTTCGTCGACTTTCGGCAGGATCGCGTCACAGAGGAACGTCACTGGATCGTCGTTCTCATAGGCGGTGTCGCACGTGGCCTTGAAGACTGCAGTGTCCAATCGGGCTCCCGCTGCGGCCAGGGCGGTGT
>JBAVPF010000417.1:0-2398 GCA_049692815.1 Acidimicrobiia bacterium | reverse complement strand
TCCTGAATCCATGCAGCCTCTGAAAGCTTTGAAATGTGGAGTCTGTCGGGCTTCATGGACTTCGCGCCCTCGGTCTTGAGCGCAAATTTCTCACCAGCGATTACCGCGTCGTAGAAGCGCGTCGTTCGGCTGGGGGCCTCAGCGGCATCGAGTCCGGCCGATCGACTCGCGGAAAGGAACGCGTTCTCGAACCCAAGGCGGTCCATTGGCGTCGTATGCGTCGCATGGTGTGCTTGAAGACGGGCTCGGAACTCGGACACGAACTCGGGAACCAGCAATTCGCTGTCCGCGTTGATCCTCTCGTCGATCGGTTCCGCCATCACACGGGCCACATCGAGGAGCTTCGTCACCTGCGTGTCATCGAGCCGATAAACCACAGCAAACAGATCCGCCCGGGCTCCGGCGTCATCTCCAGATAGGTCCGACGCAAGTCTCTCCACGAGGCCACGTTGCTCGGCCTTGAGATTCGGAAAGAGGCGCCTGAGTTCTTCGCTAGGAGACAGCGGAACGCTCCTTGATCAGCCTGGCGATTCGCTCCGAAGCCTCGAACGGATCCTCATGTTCCCACACTCGAACAACCGCCCAGCCCAACGCCGCCAGCTGAGCGTTCGTCTCGCGGTCACGGTCTCGGTTCGCTTCAATCTTCTGCCTCCAGAACCGAGCATTGTTCTTGGGCCAGGTCGCATGATCGGGGCATCCGTGCCAGAAGCATCCGTCAACGAACACGGCGACGCGTGGAGCGACGAACACGATGTCGGTCTCGCGCCTTGACTCAGGGAGGAGGCGCCGGTGAAGTCGGAAACGTAGACCGCGGCGATGAAGAGTCCGGCGCAGAACGCGCTCAGTCCGAGTGTCTCGCTCGGGCTGAGCGCGCATCTGTCGACGTACATGGTCGTTGGCTGGTGGGTGCTTCGGGTTGAGCGTTGTCACTCGTCAATGATGTCGAGAGGGCTCAACGAACTTCCGGGAAGCACGAACTCGGTGGGATCCGGTCGCGCTCCCGTCAGGGACCAAGCGACCGCGGATGCGATCTGAAAGGCAACCAGTGGGGGAACGGCATCTCCCACGTGTCGGTACATATTAGTCAGGCTGGACGCGTCGAATTGGTAGTCATACGGGAAACCTTGAAGCAGAGCGAGCTCGCGTACCGTGCAGAGTCGGTCCTGCTCGGGGTGGGCATATCGCCCATTTCCGATGTGGCCGCACTCACGCTTGATGGTCGGGGCGGGACGGTCCCACCAGAGCCTTCCATATACGTCGGGATGACTCCCGAAGTCTTGTGCCGCCGCCCGCCTCTTCATCGAAGGCGTCAAAAGTTCGTCGGCGTCTGGGTTATCCAAAAGATGGAACCAGGACCCCCCGTCCGACGGGATCGCAGAAAGTCGTCGGCGATTGACTTCCGAGACCATTCGCGGGGATGCATGGAAAGGATCGTTGGGATCCATCTCGCCGGCGGATACGGGTGGCAAAGACTCGATTGCATGCCTGACATGGGTGGCCTCCGGCCTCACGGAGAATCCGGCCCAAAGATCCTGCAGGGCGTGCAGCTGATGCCCTGCTTTCACGGCGATGACCAGCGCCCGCTCCCTCCTTTGAGGTAGGCCGAAGTCCGACAAGAAATGAACCCGATCCGAGACCACGTAGTTCTGAGATTCAAGGTCCGCCTTCAAGCTCGCGAAGTGACGCGAGAATCGGCCATTGATCAGCTCACGAGCGTTCTCCATGATGACCACCTCGGGTTGCATCATCCGCACAAACCCGCCGATCCGACCAACGAGAGAGTTACGGACATCGTCCACGAGGTGGTTTCGGGCCAGAGTGCGTGAGAACCCCGTGCAGGGCGGGCAAGCGATCAGCACTGTGGGTCCCGCCGACAGCTCAAGGCGGTCGTAAAGTTCCTCCGGAGCAATTTCGCCGAGATCGACACGGATTGGGTCGATGCCGATGTTGCGGAGGTATGAGCTATTGCAGCCGAGCGTGCCTGCGCCGCTGCTTGGCTTTCCAATCTCGGCGTCGGCTGCTCCCACGAGTTGAAATGCCGGATGACGGGCAAAGCCGCAGCTCATGCCTCCAGCGCCGGAGAAAAGGTCGACAACGGTCAACCCTCTGGTTCCGTGCATGCGGTCGGTGCGTGGGCGGGGCGGTGCTTCGGTTGCCGACATCGGTCCTACCGTATTCGAGCCAGCGGCGAATTCTTGGGCATTGCGAGCAGGTTCTCGTTTCGGCAGTCAGAAATGCTTGCGGGCTGCAAGGGGCTCGGGCAGTCGAGGTGGACGGTGTGGCGGCCTGGGCGGCGAAGGACTGGCTGCGCTATGTATAGGGAGGGAGCGGCTGGAGATGTATCCGAGGCCGCCGATTGGGCACCAGGGAGCACCAGCTCGCCGGAAGGTGCTGCAAT
>JBAVPF010000416.1:0-2553 GCA_049692815.1 Acidimicrobiia bacterium | reverse complement strand
TCGAGGCCGCTGTCCGACAACATTGCGCACAAAGGGTCGATCAGCTCGTCGACCAGTAGGTGGCGGTCGAGGGTCGTCATGTCCGGGTCGACGAACATTCCGCCGTTGAACGCGGCCAGAGGCATGGTGAGGTTTAAAGGGTCGACCAGCATCAGCATCCCTCGTGGCGGTCGCCCGCTCGTGAGCATGACCTCGATGTCATGAGCCTGCAGCTCGTGCACAACCTCGATCGTGCGCTTCGTGAGTCGCTTCTCACTGTCCACAAGAGTGCCGTCGACGTCGACGATGACCGCCCGGATCCTGTCCAGGCCTGTGACGGCGCCCTGCCGACCGGTATAGGAGCTCACTCTTGTGAACTCCCGGTCCTGTCCTTGATATGTGCGTGAAGGCGCTTCCTCTGGCCGGGGGCCGAAGCCTTCATCGCGGATCTGGTGCGCCGCGGCGTCACGAGCGAACCCTGCTGGAGCCATGCACACCCAACTGGTGTAGCTCTTCGTCCAAGCCGGCTCTCTCGATGACACCGACGTCGCGGCCTGACTCGATTACCCGCACAACTGGTGCGTTCTCAAGGGCTCCAATAACCTGGAACAGAGACGCGTCTGCATCGATGGAGCCAAACGCATCCGGCAGCACGCGGCTCGATGTCATCAGGTCTCGAGCCCGGATGGCATCGACTCCGGCGGGTCGGAGACCGCTCGGGACCCAAAGGCCCCTTCGAGAGAGCTTCTCTGTGTAAATCGAAGCCGGCGACAGACGTCTCCGGACCGCCAGGGCCACCGCGGCAGCAAGGAGAAGCGGAACTGCCGCACCAAAGTCCCCGGTCATCTCCGTGACCATCACGACTCCTGTGAGCACCGCGCCGGTGGTGCCGGCCACGGTCGCCGCCATGCCGGAGAGGGCAAGGACCACCGGGTCAACTGGTACTCCGGCCAGGACCAACAGATGGCCGATCAGTGCCCCACCTGTCGCCCCTACGAACAGGGACGGGGAAAACACGCCGCCTGAGGCACCTGATCCCAGGGTGAGGAACGTGACGACGGCCTTGCCCACCAACAGTGCGAGCAGGATGAGCGGGCTGGTGAGAGCCCCCGTGAGCACATCCAGGATCGTGGCATATCCGACCCCCTCGACCGCATAGACACCCAGCCAAGAGTGAAAGGCAAGGATGATCACACCGACGCTCGCCATTCCGACTGCGTGTGCCACATAGGGGTTGCGGAAGTGGCCGTCGAACAAGTCCTCGGTCACGTACAGGCCGCGAATCAAGACGGTTGAGAGCACACCAACGACCATCCCGAGGCCGGCGACGACCGAAAGCTGAACCCAATCCGTCGTCAGAGGGGTCACGTGCTGAAGGTCGAGTACCGCAAAAGACAGCCCGGAACCCAGCAAAGCTCGCGCCACCGAGACTCCCGATGCGACGGCAACTCCCACAACGAGAAGGCCACGCGCCGAGACCGATACCATCAACAACTCGAGGGCGAAGAGCACTCCGCCAACAGGTGCGTTGAACGTGGCGGCGATCCCCGCTGCCGAGCCCGCTGCGATGAGCAACTGCTTGTCAGCCACAGACAGATGCCTCAGTTGGCCCACACTCGATCCGAAGGCCGAGCCGATCTGCACGATTGGGCCCTCGCGGCCCACCGATCCACCGGTGCCGATGGACACCGCCGAGGCCACGGCTTTGACCACTGCCACGATGGGTCGGATAACGCCCCCGCGGTAGTAGACCGCATCCATGACCTCGGGCACCCCGTGTCCTCGGGCCTCAGGAGCGAAGTGCTTCACGAGGTACACGACGACAACGCTGCCGGCTACGGGCACGAGAACGACAAACACTCCCCACGGCGACGACGGTGTGTGTTGGTTGGCGTCGTAGCTGAAGGAGAGTCGACCCAGGAAAGCCAGGTTGTGAATGAAACCGATCATGAGGCGGAACACCCAAGCCCCCATTCCTCCCACGAGCCCGACCATCGCCCCCAAAGAGGTGATCGCTGGCAGGCGCCGATCAAAGGTCGAGGCGTTCCCAGGGCCAGCTTGCGTCATGACATGTTCGACCTATGAAGTCTCTCTCGCTGAACCTCGGAAACCCGAATCACATCCGCCGCCAAGTCTGCTTCTGGCAACGTACCCGCGGCCGTCTGAGAACAACATGAGAGCCCGACCTCTCATCGTCTGCTCATCGGGGCCGGTCAACGATCGACTCCCGGACCGGACATCCGGTTGTATGACACAGCGAATCGATGAATACGGAGGAGCCGTCGACACGGGAGCTGAAATGGAATCTGACACACGTGGGCAGCCCACCATCGCCGACTACGGGCTGATCGGCGATGGCCACACGGCGGCCCTGGTTTCCCGGATGGGGTCGATCGACTGGGCGTGCCTCCCCCGCTTGGACTCTCCAAGTGTCTTCGGACGCCTTCTGGACGCCGATGCGGGCCATTGTCTGATCGGCACGCCCACGCCCACCGAGGTCACGCGCCGGTACCTGCCCGGGACGCTCATCCTGGAGACGACCCTCGAAACCAAGACGGGGGTCGCGAAGCTGAC
>JBAVPF010000415.1:0-2819 GCA_049692815.1 Acidimicrobiia bacterium | reverse complement strand
GAGGCGTTTGGCCCATTAGCTCTAGAACGCTGTTCCGGCTCAGTGGGCCGCGGCGAACGCCTCCGTCAGCCGGGGCAGCACCTCGGCCACGTCACCGACGATCCCGTAGTGGGCAAAGCGGAAGATGGGGGCGTTGGCGTCGCGATTGATGGCCACCACGGTGGCGGAAGTCTTCATCCCCACGACGTGCTGCAGTGCACCCGAGATGCCACATGCGACGTAGAGGCGGGGATGGACCGTGGACCCGGTTTGCCCGACCTGCTGCGATCTGGGGGCCAGCCCGGCTTCGACTGCAGCCCTCGAAGCGCCCACACGGCCACCGATCGCGGCGGCGAGATCTTCGACGAGATGCCAGTTGGTGGCACTGCACCCGGCTCCTCCGGCCACGACGATCTCGGCCTCGGACAGCCCAACCTCTGCGGTCTGCAGGCTGCGTTCGAGGATCTCCACCGAGAAGTCCTCCTCCTCCAGCTCGACTGCGATCGATTCCCTTATGAACGGCCTCGGGTGTGGGCGTGCCACGAAGACTCCCGGTCGGACCGTGGCTATCTGTGGTCTCGCCTCGGGGCACAGGCAGGTGGCCAGGACGCCTCCGGCCATGGCCGGGCGGACCTGGTGCAAGAGGTTGGGGTAGGAACGCTCCCTTCTGCTCCAATCGTCGATGTAGAGGTCGGTGCAGTCCGCGGCTATGCCTGTGTCGAGCATCGCCGCCAGCCGGGGTGCAAGATCCCGTCCCGTGGTCGTCGCCCCCATCAACACGACGTCCGGTTCCCGGTCTCGGATCGCTTCGAAGACGATCCGGGCCTCCGGCAGGCCAAGGTAGTGCTGCAGCCTCGGGTCGTCGGCAACCAGGACGAGGTCGGCCCCGAAGCTTGCCGCCTCCTCCGCCGCCGCGTGGAGCTCGGAGCCGACGAGAACGGCGGCCACCGACGTCCCCAGGGTCAGGGAGAGCTCGACGGACTTGGATATGAGCTCCGCCGAGACCGGGGAGAGTGCGCCGTCCCTGGTGTCACAGACGACCCACACCAGGGGCTCGCCGGGGTTGGCCTCGGGGCCCGTGACGTCGTCGAGGTCTGTTGTCGATATTGAGCCGCCGGGCGCGTCGAGACCGCGTTCGGCCCTCACCTCGAGGACGAGGTCTTCAACCGAGAAGTCGTCTCCCACGAAGCGACACTCGGTCCTCGGCATCGGGACCATCTCCATGTGCGCCACCTTGGTCGGCGAGGCGCCGAGACCGACGGTCGACGAGTCGAGGGCAAGGTCTTCGGCTCCCAGGACGGTCAGGTCGGCGTTCTGTCCTCGTTTCCTGCCTGGCAGAGTCGGGTATCGAGGCAGGAACCCGGTCTCGGCGACGGTGATCACCGATGGTATGGGGAGGGAGCGGACCTCATACCCGCCTTCAACGATGCGGCGCACGATGAGACGTGTTCCCTCGACGTGGGCGTCCTCGCACATCGTCGCCTGGGGAATTCCGAGCCGTTGCGCAACCTGTGGGCCCACGTGGCCGGTCTCGCCATCCAAGGCGCTGGTGCCGCACAGGATCAGGTCCGCACCTCCCAGGTGGCGGATCGCTGCGGCGAGGACATTGGCCGTGGCCCATGTGTCGGACCCGGCGAAGAGCCGATCGCTGAGCAACACCCCTCTGTCGACACCGAGAGCGATCACGTCCCGAAGACAGGACTCGGCCCGGGCCGGCCCCATGGTGATGGCATAGACCTCGTCGGCGAGTCGCAATGCGGCTTCGACGGCGTGGAGGTCCGCTGGGTTTGTGATCGCCGCGGCCGAAGCCCGGTCGATGGTGCCATCGGGGTTCGTGCCGACGTTGCCGGCGCGAACGTCGGGCACCTGTTTGACGAGGACGATTGCTCGCATTAGTCACCACGGGCAGAGAGCCCGTCACCCAATAGGGAAACCTGATTCGTCATCGTTCACAAGGGTCTTTGGTCAGGGCGCGCCAGGCCCGCGTGTACCACCGGCCGTGACTTCGCAGATGCCCAACCCACGGTTATTCTTGCGGTTCACCCCGCGCATTCTCAAGGATGTGCGCGTTCGGGGGTGGTGTAATAGGTAACACGACAGGTTCTGGCCCTGTTATTGAGGGTTCGAGTCCTTCCCCCCGAGCCAGGGCCATGTAATTTGGCCCTGAACCTGGTCCCGTCGTCTAGTGGTCTAGGACGCCGGCCTCTCAAGCCGGAAACGGCGGTTCGAACCCGCTCGGGACTGCAAATCCTTGTTCAGAGATCCGTTGTGCAAACGGCCTCTCCCACGGGGCTTGTCCGCACGACAGACACCCGCACGCCAGCGGTCAGCGGGTGACCTCCGTCGGTGCATTCCTGCTCACACCGATGCCACCCAGGGTGTCCGCCCCGTATGTCTCGATCTCTCTCGCCAGGTCGAGTGGCGCCGCGGTCGGCGTGAGCTCGTCCTCGAGCAACCGGGCCGGGACGAGCCATGAGATCTCGAAGTCGATCCCGTCCGGGTCCCGTCCGTAGAGGGCCTTCGTGGTGCCGTGGTCCGTTGCCCCCACCAGGGAGCCTGTATCGGACAGCCTCCTGGCGAGCTCGCCCAGGTCGGCGAGGGTGTCGACCTCCCAAGCGAGGTGATAGAGCCCGACCGCGCCCCGACCTGCCGGGGAGGCCATTGCCCCCTCGCCGATGGAGAACAGCCCGAGGTCGTGGTCGTTGTTGGAGCCCTCGGCCCGCAGAAAGACCGCACCGGGGAGGTTCATGGAGACTCTTTTGAAGCCGAGCACGTCCTCGTAGAAGCGAGCCGATCGCTCGGCATCCCTCACGTAGAGGACCGCGTGGTTGAGACGGTGG
>JBAVPF010000414.1:0-2507 GCA_049692815.1 Acidimicrobiia bacterium | reverse complement strand
CCCTGAACGTTGCCCACCTCATAGTCGGTCCTCAGGTCCTTCACCATCTGATAGGGCTGAAGCACATAACTCCTGACCTGTCGGCCCCATGCAGCCTCACCCTGCTCGCCGCGGATCTCGGCGAGATGCTCCTGACGTTCGAGACGAGCCCTCTCGGCGAGACGGGCCTTGAGCATCGTCATCGCCCGCGCCTTGTTCTGGAGCTGACTCCGTTCGTTCTGACACTGGACGACGACCCCGGACGGCAGGTGGGTGATGCGCACCGCGGAGTCCGTCGTGTTCACGTGCTGCCCACCGGCTCCCTGGGATCGATAGGTGTCGATCCTGAGCTCGTCCTCATTGATCTCCACATCGGCCTCGTCACCGAGATCCGGTACGACGTCCACGCCCGCGAAACTGGTGTGACGGCGCGAATTGGCATCGAAGGGGCTGATGCGGACGAGACGGTGGACCCCGCGCTCGGAAGCGAGGGTGCCGTAGGCGTGATCGCCGCGAACGGTCAGCGTCGCCGACTTGATCCCAGCCTCATCACCCTCTGTTACCTCCTCCACGGTCACGGCAAACCCCTGGTCGCTGAGGAACCTCTGATACATGCGAGCCATCATCTCGGCCCAGTCCTGGGCATCGACCCCACCTGCTCCGGCGTGGACACTGAGGATGGCATCGGCATCGTCGTATTCGTCGAAGAAGAGCGATTCGAGCTCGAGGTCGTCGAGCGCCCCCGAAACGGACTCGAGCAACCCGATGGCCTCCTGGCGCGATTCGGCATCGTCTGCCTCCTCGGCCAACTCGAGCAGGACCTCGGCGTCCGAGATCTCGTCTTCCAGCCCGTCCACCTTATCGACGAGGGCCTCCAGCCTCGCCAGACGCTGGCTCACCTGCCTCGCCACGTCGGGGTCATCCCAGAGATCGGGTGACGAGGCTTGCTCCCGCAACTCGACCAACTCCTCGGTCTTGCCCTCCAGGTCGAGGAACGCGCGCGCTTCTGTCAGACGCTCTCTCTGACTAACGGCATACGAACTCGGGTCGTTGATCTCCACGGGGAGCCCAGCTTATGTCGGCGCCGTCGCGAACCCGTACATGTCGGAGGACGGCTACCGTCGCCGCCGGGATGGACGTACGGCCGGGTGACTTTGGAGCCAACTTGAACAATTGGTTCCGTCTCCTCGGCCGCGAGTGGAAACCTCTCCTGGTGACCTCATTGGTGGCATACGTCCCCTTGGCCGTGGCGCTGACGGTCCTCTATCTCGTCGCCGACGTGGCTGATGTCTTCGCCCGGCTGTCCGACACGGATCTGGTGAACAGCCTCACATTCAACGGATTTCTCGATCTCATGTGGCCGGTCTTCGTCGCCGGCTTGGTCGCCATCTCGTTACAACTCCTCGCCACCGCATTCATCTATCTGGCCGCGGCTCGAATCACCGCCCGGCACTACGCCGGGCTGGAGTCGGGCTGGCGTGAGCCGGGCCGTTTCGCCTGGCGCCGCATGGCACGCACCGTGACAGCATCCCTTCTCGTCCTCGGGGCGTCATTGTCGACTGCCGCTTTGGTGGCAGCCCTCGCCTGGGCGCTCATCGCCAACCTGGGAACGACGTTCGTGTCGATATTCCTCGCCGCCGTCCTGGTACTCACCTACCTCGTCGTCCTGATCTGGCTCAGCGTCTCGGTCTCCCTGTATCCCCAGTCTGTCGGTCTCTCCCAGAACAGGCCAGTCGACTCGATCAGGGAGAGCTTCCGCCTCGTGCAGGGCAGATGGTGGGTGACCGTGGGGTTTCTCCTGGTGACTTCCTTGATCGCGTCTCTCATCCTTCAGGTCATGAACTTCGCCCTCGTGCCGTTGTACGTGGCAGGGGCGGCCGTTCCCGGGATCCTGGGCATGGTCCTCGCATTGACCACACTCGTCCAGGGGCCCGTGGTCGCAGCTATCGCTGCTGCCTACGCGATCTGGTACATAGACCTGAGGGCCCGACGTGAGGCTTTGAGCGCCGACAGCCTCGTCGTCTAGTCGAGACAGAAGGTCTGGACCAGCCCCGTACCGGCAACCGCGTGACCACGAGCCTGGATGGCCAGAACGAACTGGTTGGCATCCAGCTCTGAGTCGAAATAGACGCCAACAACAGCCTCCGAGCCCCCGGGCGCCACGCCAACGGCCTCCGCAGCACCTTGATCACAGTTGATGTCCGTAGCGCCGGCGAAAAAGCCATAGGACTGGGCGGTGGCCGCAGCCTCATCCAGAGAAGGGTCGTCGAAGTCGTCCGCAACTGCCAGGTAGACCGCCCACGACTCACCGCCATGTTCGAGCTGGCTCTTTGGGATTGGGAATGGAGGCAGAGACGTAGTCGTGGAGGCCACGGTCGTGGTGGTCGTGGCAGGCGACGTGGTCGTGCTGGTCGTGGGTGTCGATGACGTCGACGTCGCGATGGCCTCTGTCGTGGTGCTCCTTTCGCCGGCCGTGGTGGAACTACTCGTCTCCGACGAGCAAGCTCCGACGAGGAGCATCGCCATGC
>JBAVPF010000413.1:0-3652 GCA_049692815.1 Acidimicrobiia bacterium | reverse complement strand
GGCTTCGGTGTAACCGACTGTCCTGGTCTCTCCCCCGGGCATCCGTAGCCCGGCGTACTGGCCCAACGGAGGGAGACCGCTCCGGTCGGGGACCTTGAGACGGAGACGAGTGGGTCTCATCGGGTCGGGCGAAGCAGGCGGCCCGCCCTGTCGGAGACGGTCGTACAGCTCGGTGAGGTCCGCTTCGAACTCGCCACCCAGGATGGTGTCGACACCCAACCCACGCAGGTAGGCCTCGTTTAAGGGCGCATAGATCCCGAAAGCGACGATGTGCGCTCCGGGGACCTGCGATCTGACCCGTTCGATGATCGAGGCGGAGAGCCGGGTGGCGGTGTGCATGGGGAGGTAGAACCCGAAGAGGTCGAACTCGGAGAGTCTCTGTGTGTCGACGTCGATGATCGAGTGATCCCACAGCTCCACCGTGACACCCCGCTCGGCGAGCCACGCCGCCGGGGAGGCCAGGCCGAAGGGCTGGCGGCCCATCTCGTAGGTGGACACCAGGACGACGCGGGGCGGCTCGGCGGTATTGGCGGTGGGCACGACTTGGTCCAATGTAGGGCCAACCCCGGTCAACGCATCTAGAGGCTGATCACCTGGTCCGGCATGTTTCCGGACAGTGCCGTGTACAGGTCGGGGAAACATCCGACCACTGCACCGTCGACCATGTCCACCGGCTCACACTCCCCCGGCTCGGTCCTGCCCTGGCCGGTTGCCGGGTCGCACCAGCGTGGCTCGCCCTTGGCGAGGTTCCGCTCCAGGGCGCAGTTGTCACACGCCATGATCAGCATCCCGGTCTCCGCTGCCACCGCGGCCAGCCTCTCTCCGATCGGATCGCCTTTGCGAAGTGCCCACACGTTGTCGTCGAAGAAGAAGATGCCGACGACCTCGACACCGTGTGTCCCGGCCTCGAGTTGAGGCAGGATCATCTGGGCAACCTTGTAGCTGGCGGCTCTGGGAGTGTTGAGGACGTATGCGACCTTCACGGTGACCTTTCGAATCGATTGGGGCCAAAAACCTAGGGCGCAAGGGCCGGCCGACCGAATCGGCCACGACCATAAGATCCCGCAATATGGGCGAGACGGTCCAGTGGCTCATGGAAGGCGACCCATCCATCCGGTGGCAGGTTGAGCGCTATCTACTCGATCTCCCTGAGTCACAGTGGAGCCGTACTCAGTCGCTGATCGCAACCGAGGGATGGGGCGCCCGGCTTCTTGCGGAGCGTTCCCCGTCGGGGCGTTGGACCACCGGGCTCTACACCCCAAAGTGGACTTCGACCACCTACACGCTTCTCCAGCTGTTCCGGCTGGGGCTTCCTGGTGACAACGAGCAGGCTCTCCAGTCGGTCGAGTTGCTCATCGACCCGCCCGTCTGGATCTTCGGCAATGACGCCAAACAGATCCGTGACGAGTGTGTCGCCGGCTTCGGGGTGGCACTCTCGAGTTGGTTCACCATCGACGACGAGCGGCGGGAGGCTCTCGTGGGCGAGATCTTGGAGAATCAGCTGGAAGACGGTGGCTGGAACTGCAGGGCGGCGCGTCGCCCGGACGTCACGCACAGCTCGTTTCACACGACCATCAACGTCCTCGAAGGGCTACGCGAGTACTGCTCGAGTGGAGGGCGCCAGGCCCCCGAGGTCGAGAAGGCCGAGTCGGCGGCACGTGAGTTCTTCTGCCGGCACAGGCTCTATCGGGGGCATCGGACGGGACGCATCCCCGACGAGCGAATGACCAAGCTCCCCTTCCCACCGAGATGGCATCACGACATCTTGCGCGGTCTCGACTACTTCAGGGCCGCCGGAGCCGATCAGGACGAGCGATTGGCCGACCCGATCGACCTCCTCTTGGGATACCGGCGGAACGACGGCAGATGGCCGATCCACCCCAACTACAGCGGAAAGGTGTGGTTCACCATGGAAGGCGGAAGGGAGCCGAGCCGATGGAACACGCTGCGCGCCCTTCGCGTCCTCCGCTGGTGGGAGGGCGGATAGCCGGCTGGGCGGCCACACCGATCACCACATGCATTGCGTCGGCCGAGCCTGGCCGGATCCAGGGACCTAATGTGACCTCGTGTCCTTGGGAGAGCAGAGCACCCGCGGTGACGCGCGCGCTCACCGGGGGTTCATGGGTGTTGGGGAGTCGGCGGTTCGTCTCCTGCTGGCGCTTCTCTTCCTCTATCTGTTCCTGGTCGGCATCAGGGCTCTCGAAGAGGGGATCAGCTCTCTAGGGGACGACTTCGTAGACCATTTGTTCTCGTCGGTGGCGAATCCGATCGCCGGCTTGGCGGCAGGCGTGCTGGCGACCGTTCTGGTTCAGTCGTCGTCGGTGACGACGGCGACCATCGTGGGTTTGGTGGGTGCCGGTGTGTTGCCCGTGGCGGCTGCGGTGCCCATGGTCATGGGTGCCAACATCGGGACAACAGTCACGAACACTCTGGCCTCGCTCGGCCACATTCGGCAAGGCGCCTATTTCCAGAGGGCGTTCGCCGCGGCCACCATCCACGACTACTTCAACATCCTGGCGGTGGCTGCGTTGCTTCCTTTGGAAGTCGCCTTCGGGGTGATCACCAGGATCGCCACCTGGCTCTCCGAGCCGATCGTGGGTTTGCTGCCCGGGGTCGAGACGGGTGACAGCCCTATCAAAGAGGCGATCAAGCTGCCCGTGTCCTGGCTGACGGACACCATCACATCGAGGGGGTGGAGCTCCGCGGAAGGGCCGATCCTCCTGGTGATTGGTGTGCTGCTGATCTTTCTCTCGCTGTGGATGATCACCCGTCAGATGAAGGCGGTGATGTCGGGCCGCATCGAGAACGCCATCAACGGGCTGCTGGGCAAGGGCGCGGGCATGGCGGCCATGCTGGTCGGGCTGGTGATGACGGTGGCGGTGCAGAGCTCGAGCATCACGACTTCACTGCTGGTGCCACTGGCGGCCGCGGGCGTATTGACACTGCGCAACGCGTTCCCGGTGACGTTGGGGGCCAACGTGGGGACGACGGTCACCGCCCTCCTGGCTTCGATCGCCGCCGATTCGTCGGATGCCCTGGTGATCGCCCTCGCCCATGTGTCGTTCAACGTGCTCGGGATCCTCATCATCTACCCGTGGCCACGTATCCGGCAGATTCCGATCGAGCTGGCCGAACGCACCGCCCGGGCCGCCGTCAGAAGGAAGTCGATCGTCGCCGCGTACGTGATTGGCCTCTTCATCGTCCTCCCCCTTGTCATACTCCTGATTGCCTAGGAGGCACCCATGTTTTCGATTTTCAGAGATGCCGACCAGTTGGAGTCCGTCGAGCAGCAGCTGCTGGAGATGCTGGGAAGCTGTCAGGACGCCTTCCGGCTGGCGACCGGATTCCTGTTGGGCGAAGGGGATAGCGACTCCAATGCGGAGGACGTCCTCGCCCTGGACAAGGACATCAACCGGATGGAGCGGGCGATCCGACGCGAGCTTCTCATCCACGGCACGGTCCGGGGTGCCGAAGTGGACCAAGGGCTGATGCTGACCTACATGTCGCTCGCCAAGGACGCCGAACGGATAGGCGACAAGTGCAAGGACATCCTGGAGTTGGCTCAGATGGGAGCTGATTTCACCGGCAGCGACGACACGGCAGAGCTAGTGGAGCACCGAAACCACGTTGCCGAGCTGATCAAGGAGACCCG
>JBAVPF010000412.1:0-2769 GCA_049692815.1 Acidimicrobiia bacterium | reverse complement strand
TCGAGGCTGTTGAACCAGGAGGGCCCGTGAAGATCAGCGTCGCCCCGGCGTTGTGGCCGGGCGATACCTTCGCAGACGTGAGCCGGGTCACTCGCGTCGCGGCCGTAGCCGGCATCAGTGAGGTTTGGTACAGCGAGGTCAACGGATACGACGCTGTAGCTCTGTCGTCGGCAGTGGCCGGGGCCGGCGCTACCGGCCCGATGGAGATAACTGTCGGACCGGTCCCCCTCGGTGTCCGCGATCCGGTGCTCCTCGCAATGGGTCTGGCCACGGTCGCCGCCGTGGCCGGGGGTCCGGTCGGGATTGCCCTCGGCACATCGACTCCGACGATCGTGGAGTCTTGGCATGGCCGAGAGATCGGGAGCCCCGTGAAGGCCATGGACGCCTTCCTTCCCGCGTTGCAGGATGCAGCGGCCGGACTGAGGTTGACCGGTCGCAAGGGTGTCGGTTGGAGCTCCGACGGCTTCAAGCTCGGAGTGGCGGGGGTGAATCCGCTGAAGGTGACTATCGCCGCCCTCGGGCCGAGGATGGTGAGGTTCGCCGCCCAGCATGCTGACCGGGTCGTGCTGAACTTGGTCACGCCCGACCAGATCGCCGGTTTCCGGTCTTGGCTCACCGAATCCGCAAGTGGTGGCCCACCCCCCAGCCTCGCTGCCTGGCTCATGACCGGAAGCAGAGATCATGCCCTTCAACGTGCAGCGAGCCTGCTTCGCCCTTATGCCACCGCCCCCGGGTATTCCCGAGTGCTCGGCGAATCGGGTCTCGCCGATCTGATCATCAAGGATCCGGAGTCGGCAGCCGAGCGGGTCGGGGCGTTCGGGGCCGCCAGTCTGCAAGATCGATTGAAGACGTTTGCAGAGTCCGGCCTCGATGAAGTAGTCATGGTGGTGAGTGGTGCCGATCCGGATGTGAGAGAGCTCATCCAGACGGCGAAGAGCATGGAGGTGGGGATTTGAACCCGGACGGCGGATACGAGAGCTTCGGTCTGGCGCTGGGTGCGGAGCTTCACCCCGATCGCCCGGCAGCCAGCGACGAGTTCGGGACGGCCTACACGTACGACGAGCTGAATCGGATGGTGGACCAGGCGATCCACACCCTCCACGACGCCGGTGTCGTGCCTGGCGACGTCATCGCGCTCCTCCTCGAGAATCGGGCGGAGGCGATCCTCTTACACCAGGTCGCCTATCGCGGTGGCTTCTTCTTCACCCCGCTGAACCCGAGGTTGAAGACATCTGAGTTGGAATACCTTCTGACGGATTCCCAAGCGAAGTTCCTGTTCCTCGATGCCCTGCACACCGGGCGGCTCGCCGAAGTCGACGGGCTCTCCAATCTGACAGTGGTCACGGTTGGTGACGGAGACGAAGACGCCCTCACCCTGCCCGAGCTCATCACCGGCTCGCCGGACGATCCGGTCGAGCACCAGTTCGGCTCGGTGATGTCCTACACGTCGGGCACCACGGGTCGCCCCAAGGCGGTGATCAGAGAACGCCACAGACCTTCTCCTGAGGCGCTGAAGGTCATGGCCCGCTTCGGGGAGCGCCTCGGCTTCAACCCTGTTCACGACCGTCACCTCTCCACGGCTCCCCTCTACCACGGGGGCCCACTCATCTCTGCGATGCACGCCGTCAATTTGCTCGGATCGATCCGCCTGATGCGCCGATTCGACGCCCTCCACGTGCTCGAAACGATCAGCGAGGAGAAGATCACCTCCGCGTACATGGTGCCGACCATGTACCACAGACTCTTGAGCCTCCCTGAAGATGTTCGCGTATCAGCCGACACCTCGAGCCTCAAATCCATCATGCATACCGGTGCTCCGTGCCCACCGCATCTCAAGGCTCAGATGATCGAGTGGCTGGGGCCGGTGATCTATGAGTGTTACGCCGCTACCGAGGGATACGGCACATACACGGTCTGCACCAGCGAACAGTGGCTGGAGCATCCCGGGACGGTGGGAAAGCCCGAACACGATGTGATCACGATCCGGGACAACGAGGGGAACGCTCTTCCAAAGGGTGAGATCGGTCTCGTCTACGCGAAGACCCTCCCCGGTGTCGCCCCCTTCCAATATCGGGGCGATCCCGAGAAGACTGACAATGCCTACGGGCCGGAGGGCGATTACACCCTCGGCGACATGGGCTACCTGGACCCGGATGGATTCCTGTACCTGACGGGCCGGGCCACCGACATGATCATCAGCGGGGGCGTCAACATCTACCCGGCCGAAGTCGAGCAGACGATCCTCCAACACCCGCGAGTGAGGGACGTCGCAGTCTTTGGAGTGCCGGACGAGGAATGGGGGGAGACGGTCGCCGCAGCAGTGCAACGATCAACCGAAGACACCTCGCTCCGGGAAGAGGACATCATCAGCTTCTGTCGGGAGCGAATCGCCACATATAAGTGCCCGCGACGGGTGTTCCTGGTGGATGATCTTGGACGGGACCCGTCAGGCAAACTCAGGAAGACCTTGCTCAGAGACTCGCTCGTCGGCGAGGTTCAACCGCGATGACCTACTCCATAGTCGCCGCGGACGCGACCACAGGTCAGCTGGGCATCGCCGTGCAGTCCCACCACCTGGCCGCCGGGGCACACGTGATCGCCGCAGAGGCAGGCACCGGGATCCTGGCAGTCCAGTCCTATGCGCATCGCGGTTACGCGACCCTCGGCTTGCAGATCCTGCGCGCCGGCGATGCCCCCGAAACCGCCCTTTCCGCGCTCCTCGAGGCCGATCAACGGGGCGCCTGGCGGGCACAGGTGGCGATCCTCGAC
>JBAVPF010000411.1:0-3081 GCA_049692815.1 Acidimicrobiia bacterium | reverse complement strand
ACTTCGTGGTGCTCACCAACACCGCCCTGGGAACGGGCATCGACGTCGACACCGCCGCACCACTGCTCAGTGGCGCGGTGGGTGGCTACTCGGGACCGGGGCTCAAGCCGGTCGCCCTGCGATGTGTCTACGAGGTAGCCCGGGCACTTCCCACTCTCCCGATCGTCGGGTGTGGGGGCGTGACGACCGGACGCGACGTGATCGAATACCTGATGGCCGGCGCGTCGGTCGTGGAGCTCGGGACCGTTCATCTCGCCGAGCCGAGGGCCGGCAAGAGGATCAGGGACGAGCTGCTCGCGGGTCTGCGCCGCATCGGGCACACGTCGGTGAGCGATCTCGTCGGAAGTGCGGTGTCAAGATGAGCAGGCTGATCATCGCCCTCGACTTCCCCACTCTGGAAGAGGCGAGCTCCGTGGCAGCCCCCCTCGTCGACGACGTCGCCGGCTTCAAGGTTGGCCTGGAGCTGCTCATGGCCGAAGGGCCCGACGCGATCGGAGCGATTGCCGGGTTGGGCAGGCCTGTCTTCGCAGACGCCAAGCTGCATGACATCCCCAACACGGTGCGACGGGCCGCAGGTCGGCTGGCGGCGGCGGGTGCCCGCTGGGTGACCGTCCACGCCGCAGGTGGCGCAACGATGATGGAGGCGGCCAACGAGGGCATGGGGGGAGAGGGAGTCCTCGCCGTCACGGTCCTCACCTCGTTCGAGGACCACGATCTCGAGACGACCGGTGTCCCTTCCGGAGTGGAGACCCAAGTGGTCGGACTCGCCGCTCTCGCCCGGCGCTCTGGTGTGGAGGGGCTGGTGTGCGCTCCCGGCGACGTCGCTGCCATCAGGGCGAAGGGCATCGCACTGACGATCTTCACTCCGGGGATCCGGATGATTCGAGACGAACGGCACGACCAGAAGCGGGTAGGCACACCCGTAGAGGCTGTGATGGCCGGCGCCGACTACCTGGTCATCGGTCGTCCTGTGACACGAGCCGCCGATCCAGGGGCGGCAGCTCGCGAAATCGCTGCTTCGCTCATCCAGAACGCGTGACCATGCCTCGCTATGGTCGCCCGTGTTGGCACCACCTTTAGGAGGAGGAATGGCTCAACCCCCCAAACTGACTGACGAGCAGAGGAAGGCGGCGCTGGCGAAGGCCGCCGAGGCTCGTCGAGTGCGCGCCGAGGTCAAAGAGTTGCTCAAGACCGGCTCGCTCCGCATTCCAGACCTGTTCGCCCGCGCCGAGTCCGACGACCTTCTGGCGGGGCTCAAGGTCGAGTCACTCATCGCCGCGATGCCCGGAACGGGCAAGATCAAGGCCAAGAGACTCATGGAGTCCCTCGGCATCGCCGAGAATCGGCGAATCCGCGGTCTGGGTGACAAGCAGAAAGAGGCATTGATCGCCGAGTTTTCCTGAGTGATCATCACCATCTCAGGCCGGCCGGGGTCTGGCAAGAGCGTGGTGGCATCAGCGGTGGCGGACGCCCTGGGTATGCCTCATGTGTCTGCTGGAGACTTCATGCGTCAGATTGCCGCCGAACGAGGCCTCTCGATCCTGGAATTGTCACGGTCGGCCGAGGGCCACGCCGCCATCGACAACGAGATCGACGCCCGCACCGTCCGCTTGGCGGAAGAGGGCGGCGATTTCGTGATGGATGCCCGGCTCGGCTGGCATTTCATACCCGGGTCTTTCAAGGTGTTCTTAGAGGTGAGACCAGATGTGGCGGCGAATCGGATCTTCGGGGCCGGCCGGGGCGTGGAGCGAGAGAACGTGACGCTGGAGAGCACTCGCGCAGCGATCGATCGGCGAACGGAGTCTGAACGGCGCCGCTACCTCCAGTACTATGGGCTCGACTACACCGACCACTCCCAATACGACCTCGTCATCGACACGTCCGATGTGACCGTCGGAGAGGTCACGGCGGAGATCGTCGCACAGGTGGGTCAGACGAGATCTGGGTAAACGGGAAGGGGTGCTGTATCCTTATGCTCCCCGGGATCCAAAGGAATTCATGAAGCTCGAAGACGTCATCGACCAGATCGGCAACCGTTTCGCCACAGTCGTGGTCTCGTCGCGCCGCGCAAGGCAGATCAACTCATATTTCCACCAGCTCGGTGTTGGCTACGGGGAGTTCGTGCCGCCGCAGGTGCATTCCCTGTCACGCAAACCCCTCACGATCGCCATGGAAGAGATCGCCGAGGGCAAAGTGGCCGTCGAGACCGCCGAGGAATAGATGCTGAGCGGCCGGCGAGTCCTGCTCGCCGTCACCGGGGGAGTGGCCGCCTACAAGTCTGCCTACCTCGCCCGGCGCCTCGTGGAGAGAGGTGCCGAAGTCGAGGTCATGCTCACCGAATCCGCTCGAGAGTTCATCGGCGACCAGACGTTCGCCGCAATCACCGGCTCCCAACCGGTGACATCCCTGTTCCGGGATCAGAAGGTCTCTCCGCACACCGAGCTGGCCCGCTGGGCCGACTTGATCGTCATAGCCCCGGCAACCGCGGCAACCATTGCCAGGCTGGCGACAGGCATGTCCTCTGACTTGGTCACGGCAACGGTGCTCGCCTCCATCAAGCCCGTTCTCATCGCCCCCGCGATGCACACGGAGATGTGGGAACAACCCGCCACACGCCGGAACGTCCAAACCCTCACCGCCGACGGCTACCACTTCGTCGGGCCCGAATCGGGTGCGCTGGCCGGGGGAGACGTCGGGATGGGCCGCGTTGCCGAGCCGGATCATGTCGTCGAGGCCATAGAGACGATCCTGACACCCTCACCTCAGGCGATCCGGGTTCTCATCACCGCGGGCGGGACACGCGAGCCGGTCGACCCGGTGCGCTATCTGGGGAACCGCTCTTCGGGGAAGATGGGCCATGCGCTGGCCTCGGAGGCGGCGCGACGGGGCCTGAACGTGACGCTGGTCACCACGTCGAGCCTTCCCGTCCCTCCTTCGGTCAAGGTCGTCGCCGTGGAGACGGCGCAGGAGATGCTCGATGCCGTCGAGGGCATAGACACCGACGTGGCGATCATGGCCGCCGCCGTCGCCGACTTCCGGCCGTCCCACCCCAGCCAATCGAAGGTGGCGCGGTCGGGGGGG
>JBAVPF010000410.1:0-3671 GCA_049692815.1 Acidimicrobiia bacterium | reverse complement strand
GATGAGCTCGAAGCGTCTGATTGGCCTGGTGCTGGCCGGTCTCTTCGCGATGGCAGCATGCGCCGGCCCGCCGTCGGGCCAGGCCTCACCTGCGGCCACCGGTGACACCAGCACCGACTCGCCCTCGGAATGGTCGGGCGTCACGTTGAGCGTGCCCGCCCAATACCCGACCATCCAGGCGGCAGTCGATGCGGCCGCCCCGGGAGACCTGGTGCTGGTCGATCGCGGGGTCTACCGGGAGACTGTCAGGGTGAGCACGCCCGGTATCACGATCAGGGGCGTCGACCGCAACGAGGTGATCATCGACGGGGAGTTCGAGCGGTTCAACGGTGTCGAGGTCCTGTTCACCGATGGCGTGGTGGTGGAGAACATGACCGCCATGAACCACACGCTCAACGGGTTCTTCTGGAGCGGAGTGCGTGGCTTCAGGGGCTCATACCTGACCGCCGTCAACAACGGTGACTACGGGATCTACGCCTTTGACTCGAGCGATGGCCTGTTCGACCATTCCTACGCTTCGGGATCCCCGGATGCCTCGTTCTACGTGGGCCAGTGCAATCCCTGTGACACCGTGATCACCGACTCGATCGGCGAGCACAGCGGTCTGGGCTACTCGGGGACCAACTCCTCCAACAACATGTACATCGTCAACTCGATCTTCCGCTTCAACGGCACCGGGCTGGCGCCCAACACGCTGGATGGCGAGCTTCTGCCACCGGCGATCGGCTTCACCATCGCCGGGAACCTCATCTACGACAACGGCTACGACGAGTTCCCGCACAAGGGGGCACAGTGGGCCGCGCAGGGGAACGGCATCATCGCCGCGGGAACCGAGGACGGGCTGATTTTCAGGAACCGCATCTTCAACCATCCGTCGAGCGGCATCCAGATCTCGTTCAATATCGATGACAACGTCTACATGCCTGCCGGCAACCAGGTCGTGGGCAACGTCGTCAGCGGCTCCGGGGTGGGTGATCTCACCCTGTCCGGACCGGCGCGGTCGGAGAACTGCTTCGCCGACAATGAGTTCGGCTGGACGATGCCGTCGGGTCTCCAGGCCGAGCAGCCCTGTGAGGGTCTCCGTTTCCCCGCCCTCTACGAGATGGGCTCGGTCGGGTCGCTCTTCGGTCGGGTCGTGGAGTACAGCCAGGGCTGGGACGCCGAGGTGGACTATCGGGAGATGCCACACCCTGACCCCCAGCCGCAGATGCCCGGAGGTGTCGACGCACCCGTCGTGCCTGCCATCAACGTTTTCGCCGGTGCCGAGCCGGACCTCGACGCCATCGAGGTTCCTGCCATGCCCGCCGGCGTGGAAGTCACCCAAGAGAAGGGATTCAACGTCATGGGAGTGACATTCGCATCGGCCATTGGAGGCATCCTCGGCCTCTACGCCTACGTGCTGCCCCTGGTGCTCTATGCGGCCTGGGTGGTGATCGCCATCTGGGAGATCATCAACAAGCGCGACGATCTCGGTCGTGGCGCCGGGGTCGGGTGGATACTCGCCATCCTGATCATCCCGTTTCTTGGGGTGATCGCCTACTACGTGGTGGGCAAGAGCCGCATCCCTGCCGTCTACCGGTGGGTGCTGCTCGCCGGTGGCATGGGCGCGTATCTGCTGTTCCTCGTCCTCGGGCTGGTGGTGGGGGGCGTCGTCTGAGACGATGACCGACGACGAACGCGAGACGGGCGTCTCCCGTCGTCAGCTGCTGAAGACGGCGGGTCTCGGCGGCGCTGCCCTTCTGGGAGGATCGCTGCTGGGTGCCGCCGCTCGTGACGACGCCGCCACAGAGAGCGATGGTTACCCGGGGGGCTCCGACCACACCGCAGTGGGGGACGAGGTCCTCGACCGTGTCTACGGAGGCGCCTACTCCCCGCCCCGTGGCATGACCGCATCCGATCTCGCCGCCATGACATTCCCACCCGAGCCCGACGGCAAGGCTCCGGGCGTCACACGAGATGTCGAAGTGTGGGTGGAGGAGAGGCTGATCGAGGTGGGTCACGAGGTGTTCGTGGAAGCCTGGACCTACAACGGGACCGTGCCCGCACCGATCATCAGAGCCACCGAGGGCGACCTCCTCCGCGTCCATTTCGAGAACCGGACCGGACACCCCCATTCCTTGCATTTCCACGGCTCGCATCGGCCCGAGATGGACGGATGGGAGCCGATTCCCCCCGGCGGGGAGACGGTCTACGAGATCGAGGCGGGCCCGGCCGGCGTCCATCCCTACCACTGCCACACCAGGCCTCTCGCCGAGCACGTGTCCCGCGGGCTCTACGGGATGATGATCGTGGACCCGTCGGTCGGCCGGTCACCGGCGCAGGAGGTCTCGCTTCTGCTCTCCGGCTTCTCCAACGACGACATCGGGCTTAACGGGATCATCGCCTGGAACGGTATCGCCGGCTTCTACACGGAGTTCCCGATCAAGGTCGTCAGGGGCGAGCCGGTGCGCGCCTACGTGGTCAACATGTTGGAGTACGAGTCGCTCGCCTCGTTTCACCTTCATGCCCGAACCTTCGATGTCTACCCGGCCGGCATGGGAGATGAGCCCGCCTTCCGCGACGACACGATCGCGCTCGCCCAGGCCCAGCGGGCCATGATCGAGTTCACTCTTCCCGACTACGGCCGTTACATGTTCCACCCCCATCAGCACTGGCTGGCCGAGAGAGGGGCGATGGGCTGGTTCGCTGCCGTTTAGGACGGCGGGCTAGAGCTTGGTGACCTTGTCGCCGACGGCGAAGGAGCCGTCCTCGACGACGGAGGCGTTGACGCCGCGGAAGCGGTTGTCTCTTCCGGGGCCGACGTTGGCGAAGCGAAGGGCGTCCTTACCGAACCGCCCGGCGAACTTGGAGCATCCCGTGTGGGGGACGTCGGAGATCTCGATGACGGCGCTGCCCAGCCTCACTCTCGAACCGGGAGGGAGATTCGCCATCGAGATGTCCATGTCGACATAGACCTGATCCCCGGCGAGCGGCCACCGCTCCCTGGTGACGGCGACGGCGTCGGCGACGCGGGCGTTCATCAGGGTCAGCTGTGCTGCCAGGTGTGGGTCACCGTTGTCGTCCACCCGGTTGACCCAATCGTCGCCCTCGAGGCCGCGCTCGGTGCTGAGCGCGGCCGACTCGAGCACCTCTCGCTCGTTCTCGCCGGGGCGTCGGACGATCATCTCGATGGGGCCGCTGTCCTTGGGTGCGGCGAGGATGCCGTCCACGAACGTCTCCAGCTCTGTCGTGGTTCGCTGCATGGCGGTCAGTATGGCCCATCATCGCCGACACCGGCTCCCAATATGGGAGCACGGCGGGCCTCGCGGATCAGGTAGGCCGCGGTGAGTGTGGTGAGCACCGCCAGGGCCGCCACCGGTCCCCGCATCGATCCGGTGCTCTCCAGCCAGAAGGCAGCAGCGGAGTTGGCGACGGCTCCGATGAGCGACGCCGCAACGAGACCGAGCGAGACGGCGCCCACTGCGAGCTCTGATGTGAACCGGTGGTTGGCGAGGGCTCCCATCAACCCCCACACCGGGCCGTTGAGGATGCCGTAGCCGACCATCGCCAGGACGAGCCATTGGTATGACCATCCCATTGTGAGGACCACCAAGACGAGCGCATAGGTGGTCATGGTGAGGGCGATGGCGAATGTCGGAGTCTTGCGGTCACCCAGCCTGCCGAACCCCAGG
>JBAVPF010000409.1:0-2869 GCA_049692815.1 Acidimicrobiia bacterium | reverse complement strand
GAGGGAAGGGTTCCGGGCCGCCTTTGACGGCTTCGACATCGACCGTGTCGCTGCGATGACCGAGCGTGACGTTGCCCGGCTGGCCCAGGACACCGGAATCATCCGGCACCGGGGCAAGATCGAGTCGACCATCAACAATGCGGTCAGGACCTTGGAGGTTCAGGAGGAGGCGGGAAGCCTGGCCGCCTTCGTTTGGGCTTTCGAACCTGAAGGCCCCTCACCCATGGCAGCGCTGACACCGAAGAGTGTCGCATTGTCCAAGGCTCTGAAGCAGCGTGGCTTCACCTGGACCGGTCCCACCACTGCATATGCCTTCATGCAGGCCATGGGTCTCGTGAACGATCATCTGGACGGCTGTGACATCCGCGGGAAGGTGGAACAGGCCAGAGCCACGTTCCAACGTCCTTGACCGGCGGCCGATGCAACGCACGGGCACGGTCATTCAGCGAGTCCGAGTTGACCCTCCTCACTGAGGCTCCTCTCGACCGTGGTCACCACGGCATCGGGATCGTCGACCTCGAGCACCAACTGGTCGAAATGCTCGTCCTGGAGGTCGACAATGACCGTGTTGTCGGGGTCGCGGACGTCGAAGAAGACCCGTCGGCCGTTCTGGTGGAAGGTACCGGCCTTGAGCACCCCCGGAAGACGTGTCCCCGGTCCGCGGACACCCGCCCACCAGCGTCGAGCCATCTCGGGGTCACGTCGGATGCCGGTGATATTCGCCAATGGTATGTCGATGTGGCTTCGCAGAGCCCACAGCTTGTCAGCACCCTCCATGTCTACGGCAAGCGTGTGGTCCTGAACGGTGACGCTGATCATGATCTCGTTCCTTTCTTCAGTTCGGCCACGACGTGGTCTCGGCGAGAAACCGCGTGATGGTGGGTATCAGGGGAGGCGCCAGCGGCAGATCGGAATTGCCGTAGGTGGCCAGGTTCTCCTGAGGATTGGGAGGGGCCGTCTTCAGCACGTGGTTCATGCCTTCGATTTCGGCCATCTGCGCGCGGTGGTTGGCGGCCACCAGACGTTGGGCATCGGCAATCCCCACCTGGAGGTCGGTGCTGCCCTGAACGATCAGGATCGGGATGTCCAGCCGGGCGAGGAGGTCGGCCGGGTCGTACGCAAACCAAGACATCAGATAAGGCTGTACGTCCGGGCGGAACATCTCCGCCAGAGCCGAGACGTCGGCTATGCCGTCCGGCAGGGTGTCGATAGCCTCGCCCGCCGCCAGTCGAGCGATGATCGTCTCGACCTCGGCGAGCAGTGGTTCAGTGAGTTGGCGACGTAGCTGGCGCAGAAGCGTGTCTTGGGCCGTTCGACCCGCTCCTTCCAACGATATGAAGGCTCTTGCGGGAAAGTGATCCGCCACCAGCATGCCGATCAGCGAGCCTTCGCTGTGACCGACCACGGTGAAGCGTCGGAACCCGAACTCTCCCTTGAGATGGTCCAGCCACGCAACTGCGTCATCTACAAAGGTCTCCAAACGCAGGTCACGCTCCGGAGTGGCAACGCTCTCGCCTACCCCGCGCTTATCGACGCGGAGTGTTGCGACGCCGGCGTCGGTCAACCCTGCGGCGAGGAGTCTGAGGCAATCGTTTCTCCCGGGCAGGGCGGCGGAGTTGCCGTCGCGGTCGGTCGGACCCGATCCAGCCAGCACCAACGCGACATGCTCGACCTCGCCCGCCGGGGTGGTGAGGGTGCCGGCGAGGGCCCCGGTTGCCGTTTGGAGCCGAAGATCGCGCTGGACTTGATACGAGTCGGTGGTGGCAGCTTCTTCATAACCCATGGAGGCCACTCTGCGCCCGAGGTGTTAAGTGGCGGGAGGTGAGATGTAAAGCTCGTCCCTCTCGGTGAGCGTTCCCTCTCAGGTGAAGGCTGGAATGACCTCTCTGGCTAACAACTCCAGGCTCTCCCGGTCGTAGGCGACGTCGGAGAACTGGATGATCGCATACCCCATGCCTGCCTCCTGATAGCCCTTCAGCCAGGCCACGATCTGCTCGGGGGTCCCTGAGGTGCCGTTGAAGCCGGCGGCGAAGCTCTTCGCCCTGGCCTCGGGGAGGTATCTGCCCAGATGAACCTCGAGCCAGGAGAGTTTCTCGGCGACTTCCTTCTCGGTGGGCGCGCAGAGGACATTGAAGTTGGTCGACCTGACGATCGAGTCGAAATCCGTGCCCACGTCGGCGCAGTGGGCCTTCAGGATGGCGGACTTGTGCAGAAACGATTCGACGCCCTCGACGCCATAGTTCGTGTACTGGGCATATCGGGCCGCGATGTTCAGAGTCACCTTCTCCCCGCCACCGGCGATCCACAACGGGACATGCGGCTTCTGCACCGGCTTCGGCTCACACAGGGCTCCCTTGAGCGTGTAGTGCGATCCGTCGTAGCTGACCACGTCCTCGGTCCACAGCGCCTTCATGATCTCGACGCCCTCGCGAAGCATGCCGAGACGACCGCCGGGAGGGAGGAAGTCGTAGCCGTAGCCATCGTGCTCGGCCGCATACCAGCCGGCCCCGATTCCCATCTCCAGGCGGCCACCCGAAATGACGTCGATGCATGCGGCCACCTTGGCCAGGTAGGCCGGGGGGCGGTAGGTGTTGCATGTGCACATCTGGCCGAGGCGGACTGTGTCGGTCGTGGCCGCCAGGGCCGCCATCAGCGTCCATGCCTCGTAGGTGACCTCCTGGATCCGTTCGGGCTCGTCGGGTGTGTCAGCGAGCGTCCCGTGGGCTTCGGGGTCGGTCGCCGTCTTCCACACGTGGTCCGCCCACTCGCTCGGTGGGAAGTTCTGGAAGTGGTCGTAGACCCAGAGACTGTCGAAGCCGAGTCGCTCGATGTCCTTGGCCACATCGAGCACGATCGGCCAGGTCTCTTC
>JBAVPF010000408.1:0-7170 GCA_049692815.1 Acidimicrobiia bacterium | reverse complement strand
GGATCCGCCTCGCCGGTGAGCAGTGATTCGTCGATCTCCAGGCCATTCGACGAAACCACCACGCCGTCCACCGCCAATTGGTCGCCCGGCCGGAGATCAATGAGATCGTCGACCACGATGTGGTCGATCGGGTACTCGGAGAGGACTCCGGCGCGCATGAGCCTGGCCTTTGGAGCCGCCACCAGCTCGAGACGGTCGAGGGTTCGCTTCGCCCGCAACTCCTGGATGACCCCGATCGCCGAGTTGGACAGCAGCACGATCCCGAATAGCGCATCGCGTGGCTCGCGCAGCACGATCAGGACGACGAGCAGGAGGGCACCCAGCAGGAAGTTGAATCGGGTGAGGACGTTGGCCTTGACGATTTCCTTGGTCGTCCGGCTGGGACGTTCCGGCACCCGGTTCACCTGTCCGGCATGCAAACGTTGCCGGACTTCTTCGCGGCTGAGCCCCCTCTCCGGCGTCTCGACTCCGACGTCAGTCATTCCCGCTCAGCATACGGACCGGCTGCACAACGGCGAGCCCGTGGGTGCGGGCCTCGCCATGCTTCAGCCCACCACCATGTGGATGCTTAAAGCTGCCAGTCCTTTCGGGGCAATGTGAGCTCGAACACGCTCTCACGGTCCACATAGCGATAGGTCAGACTCCCTTCCATCGCTTTGGCGAGCTCGAGAGAGATGCTGAGTCCCAAACCCATGGATCCGGCCAAGCCGGGGTCCTTCTGGCCCCGGTAGTACGACTCGAATACGCGATCCCGCTGTTCGTGAGCTATGCCAGGCCCATCATCGGCGACCGCGACGACAGCCACCTCATCATCGGTGGCTAGGTCGACACGAATCTTCTCCCCGCCATGACGGAGGGCGTTGCTGATCAGGTTGCGGAGAATCTGCCGCACCCGGGCCGGGTCACCAACCGCCCTCACCGTAGCCGGAGCCACGCTGATGCGTGCCGCGTCCTCTGGCCTGCATGCCTCAACCACCTGGGCCACCTGGGCTCGAAGGTCGATGGACACGGCCACCACCGCGAGAGTGCCGGACTCGGCTTTGGCCGCCACCAGGAGATCATCGATGATGTTGGCCAGATCGACGCCTTCCTCGGCGATCGTGCGGATGACAGAGGCACGATCCTCCGGAGTCAACTCGGAGTCTTCGATCTCCAAGAGCTTGGCGAATCCCACGACCGACGTAAGAGGGGTGCGCAGCTCGTGCGAGACGGAGGCTATTAGCTGGTCCTTCGAGTCCACCAAGTGGCGAAGACGCTCATTGACGTCTTCGGATTCCCAGTAGGCGCCAACCATCTGTGCTGCGGCAGTCAGCAACGACAGATCCTCTTCCCCCCAATCCCGGGGCTCGATGCTTTCACTAAACGCAATCACGCCAGTCCATTCACCGTTCACGAAGATGGGAATATCGAGCTCCGACTTTGTGGAGAATGGGTCCGCGGCGTACAGGTCGCGCTCGACACCCTCGAGTTCCTGGGGGAAGAACATGAAAGGCTCACCCTTCTCCATATGGGATCGCGATATGGGCATCTGATCCCATGGGGTGAGGTCCCAGTAGTCGTATGTTTCGTCCACGGCGGCGGCCGGCGTCCCAGGGCGATCGGCCTCGGCGACCGTCCTCGAGCAGAGCCCGAGCACCGGGTGCTCCACGTTTCGCTCGATGAACACCGACTCGGCGTCTGTGGCCGACAACAAGGCATGGGCCGCCCGCTCGAGACGTCCCTTCCCGACGCCCACCAGGAGCGCCTGGGCGCACTCCGCGAGCGCAGCCTGATAGCGAAGCCCCCTCTCCTGACTCTGCTCGTCGGACTCTGCCTGCATGCGAGATCCGAGAATGTGCGCCACTGACCGGATGAAATCGATCTCGTCGGCGGAAAACTGGCGTGGGTAAGTGCTGAATGATCCGAGGACACCAAACGGGGCCCGCCTGCCGGGCACGGCGACAGTGACCCCGCTGGTTACGCGACTCTGGACGAGCAGGTTCCACGGAGTGAATCGCGCCTCGCCGGCCATGTCCCCAAAGATCACCGGGCCTTCTGCGGAGAGGGTGAGCTCGAAGAGCGGCCACGCGTCCGCCACGGCCGACTTCAGATCGTGCTCCTCCCACCCCGCTGCCGCCCCGAATGATTGCGCTCCCGTGTCCCCATCACCAACCAGGATGGCAGCGAACTGAACATTCAAGACGTCGCAAACGAGCCGAACCGCCAGGTCGGAGAGTTGCGCCGGCTCCAGGTCATTCAACGCCGCCTCACCCAACTCGGCAACAACCGCATGGGGTGAAAGACGTGCGTTCCCGAGACCCAGGGAGGCTGTCATGTCGTAGATCTCGAGTCGACGAGCCATACCTTCTCTCGCCTCCACCCGCCACCGATATATGTGTCGGCCCTGGGCGGATCGTTCTTGAATCTCACGGAGACCGCCTTCACCGGCGATCCGGCTCACGAAGAGGCAGGTCGGAGGCCTTCCATCAAGACGAGGCCGCCTATTTCCGATATTTCGATGTGGCCATGCATGGCACCACCCGCACAGCTGAAGTCGATCTGCTCGTGGCAGCAGTGCCTGTCCCCGTGCTAGTCGTCGACTACACCCCGATCATCGCACGGTTCGAGGGCATGGAGCCGGAGTCGATTAGCGACCTGCTGCTCAGCGACGACACCGTCATGAACGAAGTGATCAAGCTTCCTGTCCCGGTGGCAGCCAGCCCTGAATGGACCCGACTGTACGGGTCGCCCTACTCAGAGGACGCACCCGATCTGGACGATCGTCACTTCACCCACGCCGCCTATCCAGATCTGTACGAGAGCCTCGTCCAGCAGTTCAGCGCACCCTTCTTCGGTCGGACCTCGATCGTCACCGAGCACAAGGCACCCACATTGTTCGGCGACGTGACAGTCAGATCCCATTGGAGAGCCCAGGAGGAGGCAGGCCGGCCACTCTGGCATCGCATCGTGATTGTCGACTTGGACGTCACCGACCTTCGCAACGCCCAGAGCGATCTCGAGAAGCTCCTCGAGATGAAAGAGCATCTGGTCGAATCGAAGGACCAGCTCATCGCCTCTGTCTCCCACGAGATCAGAACGCCGCTGGCGTCCATCGTCGGATTCGTCCAACTCTTGAGAGACACCGCAGACCTCGCCCCGGACGAGCGGGAGGAGATGCTCCAACTACTCGTTCAGCAAAGCGCCGACCTGACCAACATCGTCGACGACCTCCTGGTGGCAGCCAAGACCGACATCGGTGAGCTGGAGATCAGCCGGGTGCCGGTCGACCTGAAGGCACAAGCTGCCCAGGCGGTGGAGAGTCTCGACTTCGAATCACGAAGCCGCTTGACCCTGCCGAAAGAGGTAGTCCGCTGTTTCGGCGATCCGGCGCGGGTGCGTCAGATAGTCCGCAACCTCCTATCGAATGCATTCAAGTACGGCGGGCCTCGGGTGGTGCTGGAGACCGCCGATCTCGGTGGCGTCGGTGCCCTTCGAGTCAGCGACGACGGAGACCCGATCGCCGATGAGAACCGTGAGCTCATATTCGAGGCCTATCAGCGGGGCGATGCCCCAGTCGGCATGACTCACTCCCTCGGCCTTGGTCTTCACATCTCACGGACGCTCGCCCGTCGCATGGGTGGCGACCTCACCTACAGGCACGCGGATGGCATGAGCACTTTCGAGTTGACCCTGCCCCTGGCCGAGCCGGCGGCCGGCTGATCCTCCCCTGCTCCGCCCAAAGTCTCGGATCTTCGATCAGGTCTTGGGCCTGAAGGCGACCATGGGCAATGTCGCCAGAAGCTTCTCGGGCGACAGGTCGGAGCCCGGCGGTATGGCCGCGCCGATCGATGGTAGAACCCGATTGACCAGCTTCGCCTCCCAGGGATGCTCACGGCAGAATCGGGCTGCGGCTTCGATCGCTTCCTCCTTGTCGAGGAACCGCTGCTCGGGGACATAGTCGAGACGGCCTGTCTGCACCCTGAGCGCCGGCTCGGACCGGATGTTCCGATACCAGTCGGCATGTGACCCGTATGCCGAGGCAACGATGCTCTCCTTGATGTCCTTGTTGAAGACGGCTACCTCGAGGATCGTCCTGTGCTCTTTGCCGCTCTTGCGCCCTCTGTGGGTCACGGCCATCACCCGTTTGCCGAGCATCCATCCCAGACCCCACCGGTAGAGCCAGGAGGGCAGGTCGAAGAGGAGCTTGAGGGCCCGGGATGGGCGGTGGGCCGACGTTCTGCCCAAGTGTTGCTCAGAGGCATCCAATGACTCCATATCAGTCGGATTGCCCGCCAAACGCCAGGGCCAAATGTCACCGGGGCGATCCGTCGGCGCCGACGCTCGCACCGACATCCTCGTTGGGTTCCTGCGAAACTCGGCCCATGAATGTGGAAGCGCCATGACAGCCAAACAGGTCGTGTCCGGTCTCTATCGACTCACCCACGCCGGTATCAACGCCTACCTCATCGACGAGGGTGACGCCGGCCTGACGATGATCGACGCCGGATTGTCGAAGCATGGCGACGCTCTCGCTGCCGACATCAGGTCGATGGGCCGGGAACCGGCGGATCTCACTCGCATCCTGCTCACTCATGCCCATCCCGATCATCTCGGCAGCGCCAAACGCCTGTCCGCGGGGAGCGTGCCGATCAGCCTCCACCCGGATGACAGTCCTATCGCTCGCGCCGGGGTCATCGAGCAGACGATGCGTCCTCCACCCGGACTGCTCAGCGCCATCCTGTTTCGAGTCCTCATCGGCAACAAGACGGCAGAGTTCCCTGCCTTCGAGCCAGACCGTGCGCTCAACGATGGTGATGTGCTCGACTTTGCCGGTGGGCTGGAAGTGATCCACACCCCGGGGCACACGGCCGGCCATGTCTCGCTGCTCTGGAAGCGTGATCGGGGACTGCTGATCACCGGTGACGCCGCGGCCAACATCGTGGGGCTCGGCTACATGCTTGGCTACGACGACTTCGCCTCCGGGCGGGCCAGCCTGGCCAGACTGGCTGGCTACGAGTTCGAGGCAGCCGTCTTCGGTCACGGACGGCCGATCCTGTCAGGGGCATCGGAACGGTTCGCCGCCAAGTTCGGATGATTCTGAGAGGGGATGGCAATGGGAAGAATCGACGACCGCCTCGCCGAGCTCGGCCTCGAGCTCCCGCCTGAGATCAAGGTGCCCCAAGACGTCGTGCTCCCCTTCGCCTTCGTGAACATCCGGGGTGACCGCGCCTACATCTCAGGGCATGGGCCACAAGCGCCCGACGGCTCGATGGCACCACCGTTCGGGCGGGTGGGTGACACCGTGACGGTTGAGGAGGGCATCGAGGCCGCCAGGTTGACGGCGCTGTCGATTCTCGGCTCTCTGCGAAGGACATTGGGAGAACTCGACCGGATCACGGGTTGGCACAAGGTTCTGGGGATGGTGAGCTCCGCACCGGGGTTCGACCGGCAGCCGACAGTGATCAACGGATTCTCCGACTTGATCCTCGAGGTGTTCGGCCCAGAGGTTGGGCGTCACTCGCGCTCGGCGGTGGGGATGGCCGCGCTGCCGTTTGGCATCCCTGTCGAAGTCGAGGCCGAAGTCGGAATTCGCTGACCAGCACGAGGCGCCGGCCTATGCTCCGGCGTCCGGAGCAGCAATGACTCTCATAGAGAAATACGGGATGGTGAAGTCGGCCCGGGTCATCCAGGACTTCTATGCCGACGTCGTCAAGGACCCGCTCCTCAAAGACCTGTTCATGACTGTGAGCATCAGCGAGCTCGCCGAACACCAGGCAGACGTGCTGGTGATGGTCATGGGTGGGGCCCGCAGTCATTCCGATCGGGTGATCCGGCACGCCCATGCCGGCATGAAGATCAATGACGCCCAGTTCGACGCAATGATCCAGCATTTGAAACGTCGACTGCTGAGCAACGGCTTCGACCGGGCAGACGCCGAGCAGATCATCACCTCATACCGTGGTTACCAGCCCGTAGTGACCGGCGTCTGATTCGACCCGGCAGCTTTGGCGACAGGGGTTCTCAGTCTTCGGAATGCTCGTGAACGGGGCGCGGCATCCACAGATTCGGGTCCGTGTCCATCGCCTCACGGGTGTGTCCGTCGCATAGTGGCCCATGAGGCGTCCAGAAGTCGGCAGGAAGATCGCAGCGCTCACACTGTACGGCTGTCGAAAGGGGGTGTCTCATACTGATGTAGTCGGCCGACGCTCCGTTTGGGGTATGGGTCGGACGTCTCACTCACGAAAACGCCCCAAACCTCATCGCGTCACCGGGCCAGCCCGGTGAACCCCGGTCGACAATTGTGACCTCAGGCCCTAGAGAAGCGTGGGACTCTCTGGTCGCGTTGTCACTGACAACTCGTGACAACGAGACCGGCTCGAAACCTGCGCGCAAAGTGCAGGGGATATTGGGTCGGCACCAAGGGCGCGATCGACATGTCGTGCCCCGCGTCGTGCGAGCGGCTTCGATGGTCGCAGTCGTGATCGCTGTAGTCGTCTCGTCTCTGGAGCCTGGGCACGGAACATGCCTTTCGGTGGTGGCTCGACCCGGAAGGAGTGAACATGGCGCACACAACCCAACAGCGCCCCAGAATCGAGCCAAACCGAACCACCAAGGGGTCCCGCGGCCGGCGGATCCTGATCATCACCCTCCCCGTCCTGGTGGGTTTGGTGGTCGTCGCCTACGGCGGCGTCGGCTGGTACGTATCCGGGGAGATCATCGACGGTATGAAGGTGACAACGCCGGTAGTCGAATACGACACCGACGTCCTCGCCGTCACTGACACGCAGATAACAGTCGCTGTTTCCGACGAGGCAGCGGTCCCATCCGACCAAGACGCCGTGATGGGTCTGCGCTGGGACGGCGGATACGGTCAAGTCGGCGCGGCGACCTCTATCGAGGGCACCGTGGAGACCAGGCCGTTCGAGCTTCTGGCCGGGACACTCCCACCGGTCGGCGATGACGTAGCCGACTTCGACAGCTTCGCCTACCCCGACGATCCTGCCGTCCTCGGAATCGAATTCGAGACAGTCACCTACGAAACACCACTTGGACCGGTTGAAGGTTGGTTGTTCCCCGGTGTCGAGGACACCTGGATCATCGCCGTGCACGGGCGCGGGGCCGATCGAACCGAGTTCCTGCGTCTTGCCGGATCGGTGTCCGACCTCGGCTACCCGATCTTGGTGATCCGAT
>JBAVPF010000407.1:0-2311 GCA_049692815.1 Acidimicrobiia bacterium | reverse complement strand
GACAACGTCTAGTTCTCGGAGGCAACCGGTCAAAGTCGGCCGGCCATTAGATATGCAGAATGTGGTCGAGCGGGTGCTCAACCTGCTCATCTATCTCCTGGAATCACCGGTGCCGGTCACGTCCAACGACGTCCGCAACACGGTCCACGGCTATGCCGAACAGTCCGACGAGGCGTTACACCGCATGTTCGAGCGGGACAAGCAGGTTCTCCGTCGTCTCGGCGTCCCCATCAAGCTGGAGGCCCTCGACGCATGGGAGATCGACGAGGGCTACTCGGTCGACCCCGACGAGTACGCCATACCCGACCCCGGTCTCACCCAGGAGGAGAGGGTGGCGCTGTCGGTGGCGGGCCGGATGGTTCGTCTCGGCGGCACCGAGGCAGGTGTCAGCGCCTTGATCAAGCTGGGCGGCGTCGAGCGCGGCGCCGGGGTCGAGCCGTTGACGGCCGACCTGGGAATGGAGTCGGAGAGGCTCGGCGATCTGTTCGGGGCGATATCGGAGCGGCGGAAGGTGAAGTTCACCTACCGGGGCCATGTCCGACCGGTCGAGCCGTACGGTTTGGCACACCACCGAGGCCACTGGTATCTGGTGGGGAATACCGCGGAGGGTGACCGGATGTACCGGGTCGACCGCATGGAGACCCTCGAGGTGGGTGAAGAGCCGAACGTCTTCACCAAGCCGAAGGGTTTCGACGTCCGCGCCGCGGTCATCTCCCAGCCCTGGGAGGCGGGAAGCGATCCGCCGGTGGAGGCCACGGTCCGATTCGACGCCGACCTTGCGTGGTGGGCGGCGAGGAGCCTGGGCGTCCCCGAGCCGGAAGGCGAACTGGTGGCGACGGTCAAGGTGGCGAATGTCGACGCGTTCGTCGGCTGGCTCCTCAGCTTTGGGGTGTCCGCCGAGGTGGTCGAGCCGGACTCCATCCGGGATGCGGTCGCCGGGCGTGTCGCCGAAGCCCTGGAGCAGCTGGCATGACCAGTGAGAGGACGGTGTCGCGGCTCTCCCGGATCCTCGCCCTCATCCCGTATGTCCTGGGCAGCGAGGTCGTGGGCGTCGAGGAGATCATCGAGCGTTTCGGGTACACACGTGAGCAGCTCAGCCGCGACCTCAACACGATCTTCGTCTGTGGGCTGCCCGGATACGGGCCGGGGGATCTGATGGAGGCTTTCATCGACGAGGACGAAGTTGTCATCGACTCCGCCGAGTTCTTCGCCAAGGCGCCCCGGCTGACCCCCGCCGAGGCGTTGGGGCTGCTGGCGGCCGGGATGACCGTGATAGGGACGGGGGAGGCCAGCCCGGAGCTGGAGTCGGCAGTGCGCAAGCTGACCAAGGCTCTGGTCCCCGATGCCGACACCAGCCTCGCTGTCGGGGTCGTCGACGAATCGAGGACTCTTGGGCTCCTCCGGGAGGCCGCCGCTTCGAATCGGGTGGTCCACATGACCTACCGCTCCGTGGCGAAAGAGGAGCTGACCGAGCGGGACGTCGAGCCGTGGACGGTCTTCGCCACCCTGGGACGATGGTACGTCCTCGGTCACTGTCGTCTCGTGGAGGGGCAGCGGACTTTCAGGATCGATCGCATCAGGGAGTTGGAGATGCTGGACGAGCACTTCGAGCCGCCGGAGGAGATCCCGGAGCCGGGAGTCGGCTACACGCCGTCGGAAGACGATGTCTCCTGCGTGATCGACCTGGGGCCGACCGCGAGGTGGGTCCTCGACTACTACCCGGTGGAGGTGGTCAGGGAGTCGAAGCAGAAGACGCGAATCAGGTTCCATTCCCCGGACACCGAGGTCCCAGCGAGGCTCCTTCTCCGTCTCGGCACTGCGGGCCGTCTCGTGGAGGGCGAAGAAGTGGCGGCTCGGGTACGTGAAATCGGCCGTCAGATCATGACGAAGTACCAATAGGGGTCCATAGACCTACAGGTCTGCTCTTCAGTTTCCGGCGCCGTCTGCCGATTTGTTTCGTACCGAATGCGGAGACCGGAGACCAAGAAATGACCACCATCAAGACAACGTGCACTCGGTGCGGCGATATCCATCTCACGCCCGGAGACGTGGCTCTCGAGCTTCGTCCCGGTGGTAGGGAAGGTGACTATTGCTTCAAGTGCCCGAGCTGCACGTCTGAGCAGAGACGGCCTGCCAACTCCCGTGTCGTCAGTGTGCTGCTTGCGACTGGTGTGCACTTCGAGGTCATCAATCCCAACCCGATCACGGAGAGGGAGATCGAGGCTTTCATGGCCGCCCTCGAGACGGAGCCGGATCCGCTCCGTCTGCTGGCCGGCTGACAAGGCCTTCAGGTTGAGCGCCGGGGGGACGG
>JBAVPF010000406.1:0-3306 GCA_049692815.1 Acidimicrobiia bacterium | reverse complement strand
GACGCGACCTGCTCGTTGGGCGTCGACGTGGCCACAGGGCGCATGACGATCGACGTCTGAGCCGGATAATGCCGGTCAGACTTCCCAGATGACGGCGATCGCCCGTTCCAGACCGGGGAGCGGAAGGGCCTTCGCCTCCACCTCGATGGCATCACGCTCGTTTGGGGAAAGGCGGCGCCATGGCCGAATCGTCATCTTCTCGCTGGACCTTCTCCAGATGCCGGCGACTTCGCCTTCGAGGAGCACGGCGCCCGGCCAGACGCGCGAGGGCCACAACGAGCGGTGTTTGGCCACGTTGTCCACGAGGAGGCTTCGATCGTCACCCTGAAGGAGGAAAAAGGCGTCGCCGCTGGGGAGCAGACGGGCCGGAGCCGTCGGCGCGGTCTCAGCTCGAAACCTCTCTTCGTCCTCGGCGAGTATCCAGCCGTCCCCAGCCGGTGACCACACCGGGACCAGGGCGGTGCCCAGCGACTCGAAAGCGACCAAGCCCTCCCTGGTGGGTATTCCCGCCCAGCCTGCGAATGCCTCGGGTGTCGCCGGGCCGAACACATGCAGATATCGGCGTGCCAGCTCGAGACGTGCTTCACCGGGATCGACCTCCGGGGCGGGAACGCTCCAGATCTGCGGCTGGCCCGATCCCTCCCAACGCATCAGGACTGTCCCGGTGGGTGCCGCGTAGCGCAGCATGTTGGGCTGCACTCCCAGGGCCTTGCCGGCCTCCCGGTATGTCATCCGCTCCTCACCGAGGAGATCGCGGATGCGTGCTGCGAGATCGTGAGCACGGCCACGGCGGCGAGCATCCTCGGGCAGCCGGCCCAGGCTGAAGATGCCGCGGTCGGCCCCGGCGACCACATAGACGCTGAACCGGGGCCCCCAGAGCTGGACCAGGTGCGGATCTTCCCAGGTCGTCGGTTGCGTCCCGGTGACGCGGGCGTGGATCGAGAGGAGGGCCGCTCGCGGCATGCTGTCCTGCAGACCGGCCCAGGCAGCCCGTCGAAGGGAAGACGGCGACTTGGGGAGACGATCGTCGAGCTCCCCCACCCGACGTCTGAAGGTGAGGATTTGACCGCGGGTCAGTTCCAGCTGTGACATCGCATCGACATCTCCCCGAGGCCGGCTCCGATCACACGGTATCTGCCGCGGAGAACTCGGCTGCCCTGTCCGCCTGCAATTGCCGGTTGCGTTCCCGGCCCGGCAGGAAGAGGCCGAGCACCGCGGCCAGCGCCGCAGAGACGGCCATGGTCAGGAAGACGGTGTTGTAGGCATCCTGGGCGATGGCGGAACCGGCCACCTCGGCGCCGGTGGTCGGCATGCCATCCAGCTGGATGGCGAGAATCGTTGCGAGCACGGCGACCCCGAATGAGGCCATCACCCTGACGTTCAGCTGTCTCACCGAGGTGGCCTGGGCCACGAAGCGGCCGGGAAGGGCGTTGAGACCGGTCACCGAGTTCGGCATCATCGAGAAGCCGAACCCAAGCCCCTGGAGAACGAGCGCGGTCTCGATGAGCGAAATGGGCGAATCGACTTCGAGACGGGAGAGGACGAGAGCTGCCGCGCACAACAGGACGGAGCCGACTACCACGGGAAGCCGTGCTCCGATACGGTCGGTGATGCGTCCCCCGAGCGGGAACGTGATCGCCCCTGCGACCGCCATCGGCACCAGCATGGTGCCCACCTGCAAGGCGGTGAGTTGTCGGACAGTCTCCAACTGGAGGGGGAGGAAGACGAGGATCCCGAACTGGACCATCACCGTGGCGCCGATGACCCCGAGGGTGAGTGTGAAGATGGGTACCCGGAACATGGAGAGGTCGATCAGTGGGTCCTCCCTCCTCCCCACCCAGAGAGCGAAGAGAGCGAGGAACAATCCGCCCGCGACGAGCAGGCTCAACGTCTTGAACGATCCCCACCCCCAGTCTCCTGCGCCCGAGAAGGCCAGCAGCAGGGCGACGAGGCCGATGCTGATCAAGCCGAGACCGACACCGTCGAATGGTCTCCTCTCCTTGTAGCCCGTGTCTCTGAGGAGCCGGAGGGCGGCCACGATGGCGATGGCTCCGATGGGCACGTTGATCAGGAAGAGCCAGTGCCAGCTCACGTTGGTGACCAGGTAGCCGCCGATGACCGGGCCGAAGGCGGGTGCCGCCATGGCAGCCACACCCCAGATGCCCAGGGCCGTGCCTCGGCGATCGGCCGGGAACAGCTCATAGATCATCGCCATCCCCACCGGCGCCAGCGCCCCTCCGCCGAGTCCCTGGACGACACGGGAGGCCACGAGCAGCTGAAGATTGGGGGAAAGCGCCGCCAGGAGAGACCCGACGCCGAACAAGGCGAGGCTTGCAATGAACAGACGCTTGCGGCCGAAGCGATCCGCGAGCCATCCGGTCGGAGGCTGGGCGAGCCCCACAGCGAGGAGGTACGCGGTGACAACCCACTCGATCCCTGAGCCGGCGCCCAGGGCAATGCCAATCTGGGGTAGGGCAACGTTCACGATCGTGGTGTCGAGGATCACCATGAACGTGCCTATGAGCACGACGCCCATGGCGATCCAGGGATAGCGGTCACCGTCTTGGGTGAGGGGACGACGTCCCGCCTTGCGCTCCACCTTGGTCACGAAGCGATCTCGGCCGGCCGGCTGGCTGGGAGCAGATCCCGACCCAAACGGCTCAACGAATCGGCCAGAGCGTCCAGGTCGTCAGTGTCCCAACCGGACAAGGCCTCTGCGAGCAAAGAGCAATGAGCCTCTCTCAAACGCCCGATCAAGGCAGCCCCACCGGGAGTCGGGATCACGATGGTCACCCTCCCGTCCCCAGGGCTCGACGTGCGTTCCACCCACCCGCCTTGCTCGAGGTTGGCGGCGTGACGACCGGCGGTGGAGCAAGCCACACCCAGTTCTTCGGCGAGCTCGGTCACCGTCATCGACCCGGCATCGGTGATACGGCTGAGGGCGACGGCTTCGACCCGATCGATGTCGACCCCGGCCCTCCGGATGATCCTCTCGTGGGCCCGCGGGATGGCCGTGCGTCGGACCACCAAACCGAGGCTGCGCTGCAGCATCTGCAACGAGGTGGTCCGATCGGTCACGTCACAAGCATGTCACCGGTATTTGCAGAGCGCAAATAGTTTGGGGCGCAAGAGAGTTTGCGCCACCGGTCAGAGATCCAGCGCGACTGCTTCCTCGTCGTTCCGATCCTTGATGGTCAGCCAGACCGCCACCAGCAGCGGGATCAGGATGGCCAGCAACGACAGGCCCAGCCCGTCGAGAACGACATCCACGAAGGCCGAGCCGAGGGATACCACGATGTCCACGAC